>JAYUQE010000528.1:0-20448 GCA_043756905.1 Burkholderiales bacterium
CCGACTGGGTGGCGATGGACCTGTTCAGCCAGGCCGAACACGACGAGATGGCGCAGAGCATCCTGCTGTGCCCCGATGCCGACTTCATCGCCGAGGTGATGGCGGCGATCGACCGGCTGATCGGCGAGATGCCACGCCAGGCGGTGATCCGCGCGTCGCTCGAAGGGCGCGGCGCGCTCATCCACACCCGCAGCATGGAAGAGGCCTGCGCCATCAGCAACCGCATTGCGCCGGAGCACCTGGAGGTGAGTTCCCGCCAGCCGCATGAATGGGAGCCGCTGCTCAAACACGCCGGCGCCATCTTCCTGGGGGCCTACACCAGCGAAAGCCTGGGCGACTACTGTGCCGGGCCGAACCATGTGCTGCCCACCTCGGGCAGCGCACGCTTCAGTTCACCTCTGGGCGTGTATGACTTTCAAAAACGCATCAGCATCATTGAAACAAGCGAAGCGGGCGCAAACTTTCTTGGCCCCATTGCCGCGGAGTTGGCGTACGGCGAAGGGTTACAGGCCCATGCCCGGGCGGCTGAAATGCGGCTCCGGAATTGACACGAAATTCGTGTAGCACGAAAATAGTGTTGCACTGACTTCGTGAAAGACATGACATGAAAAACGTGACGGTGACGATGGAAGACAACGTGGCCGACTGGGCGCGCATGGAAGCGGCGCGGCGCAACACCAGCGTATCGCGCTTGGTGGGTGAAATGTTGGCCGAAAAAATGGGCCGCGACGATGCCTACAACCGAGCCATGCAGGAGGCTCTGAAATTCAAGGCCTTGCCGTTTGAAGGCCCCTACCTCACTCGCGACGAGATCTATGCCGAGCGCCTTGACCGTTTTCGTTGACACCAATGTCTTGCTGTACTCGCAAGACCCGCGCAATGCAGGCAAAAAGCAAGTGGCCGAAAGCTGGTTGCAACGGTGTTGGCGCGACGATATCGGCCGCCTGAGCAGCCAGGTGCTGCACGAGCTGTACGCCAACCTGCGGCGCGTGGCGCCTAGCTTGCCCGCACTGGAAGCGCGCGCGATGGTGCAGCACTACCGCGCGTGGGCGCACTGGACGGTGGACGACGAAACGGTTGATCTGGCTTGGTCCCTACAAGATCGATTTCAGTTCAACTATTGGGACGCCTTGATGGTGGCCGCTGCGCAGCAACAGGGCTGCGCGATGTTGCTCACGGAAGATCTTCAACACGAGTTGCGAGTTGACAGCTTGCGTATCGTTAACCCATTTCGCGTCGGGCCTGAGCTGCTCGATGCCTCGCCCGCATGACTGATCTCACCGACTTGCCCGCCACCATCCAACGCGTCATTCGGCGCGACATCGGCTCCATGCACGCCTACGCCGTGCAGCCCAGCGCCGGGCTGGTCAAGCTCGACACCATGGAGAACCCTTATCGGCTGCCGCTGGCCTTGCAGCGCGAGCTGGGCGAACGCCTGGGCGCCGTGGCCCTGAACCGCTACCCCGCCGAGCGCGGCGACGACCTGCGCGCTGCGCTGGCGCGCTTTGCCGACATGCCCAAAGGCTGCGCGCTGACGCTGGGTAACGGTTCAGATGAGCTGATTTCGATGCTGGCCCTGGCGCTGGATGTGCCGGGCGCGGCCATCATGGCGCCGCTGCCCGGCTTCGTGATGTACGGCATGGCCGCGGCGCTGCAAGGCATTCGCTTCATCGGCGTGCCGCTGGCGGCAGACTTCGAGCTTGACGAAGCCGCCATGCTCGCCGCCATTGAAACCGAACAGCCCAGCCTGCTGTACCTGGCCTACCCGAACAACCCCACGGCCAACCTGTGGGATGCGGGGGTGATCGAGCGGCTGATTCAGGCCATGGCCCGCGTCGAGGGCCTGGTGTGCATGGACGAGGCCTATCAGCCCTTCGCCCATGCCGATGCCTTGCCATGGCTCAAGCGGTACCCGCATGTGCTGCTGATGCGCACGATGAGCAAGTTCGGCCTGGCGGGTGTGCGCATCGGTTACCTGATTGGCCGCAGCGAGATCGTGGGCGAGGTTGAAAAGCTGCGCCCGCCGTTCAATGTGAGTGTGCTCAATGCCGAGGCGGCGCTGTTTGCGCTGGAGCATGCCGATGAATTCGCGCGCCAGGCCGCCGCAATCCGCAGCGAGCGCGACGCCATGCAAGGCAAGCTGAAGGCCTTGCCCGGTGTGCAGCCCTTCCCCAGCCAGGCCAACATGATCCTGGCTCGTGTGCCCGACGCCGCGCGTGCCTTCGCGGGCATGAAGGCGCGCGGCGTGCTGGTGAAAAACGTCTCGCCCCTGCACCCACTGCTGGCCAACTGCCTGCGCCTGACGGTGGGCACTCCCGAAGAAAATGTGAAGATGCTGGCCGCCCTGGCTGCATCGCTTTGATGGCCAGAAATATGACAGTTCGCATGACCGACCGCATCGCCGAAGTCACCCGCAACACCAAGGAAACGCAGATCCGCGTTCGCGTCAACCTCGATGGCACGGGCCAGGCGCAACTGGCCACCGGCATTGGCTTTTTCGACCACATGCTCGACCAGGTGGCACGCCACGGGCTGTTCGATTTGGAAGTCGCAGCCCAGGGCGACTTGCACATCGACGGCCACCACACGGTGGAAGACGTGGGCATCACGCTGGGCATGGCCATGGCGCAGGCCGTGGGCAGCAAGGCCGGCCTCACGCGCTACGGCCACGCCTATGTGCCGCTCGATGAAGCCTTGTCGCGCGTGGTGGTCGACTTTTCCGGCCGCCCCGGCTTGCACATGGACATCCCCTTCAAGGCCGGCATGGTGGGCGGCTTCGACACCCAGTTAACGTTTGAGTTCTTCCAGGGCTTCGTCAACCACGCCCTGGTGAGCCTGCACATCGACAACCTCAAGGGCGCCAACGCCCACCATCAGGCCGAGACCGTTTTCAAGGCCTTCGGCCGCGCGCTGCGTATGGCGCTGGCGCTGGATGCGCGCTCGGCGGGTGTGATTCCTTCCACCAAAGGCAGTCTGTAGGTCATGACCAGAACCGTAGCCGTGGTGGATTACGGCATGGGCAACCTGCGCTCCGTGGCGCAGGCGGTGAGGCATGTGGCGGCCGGCAGCGGCTTCGAAGTGGTGGTGTGCCAGCAACCGGAACAGATCGCCGCGGCCGAGCGCGTGGTGCTGCCGGGCCAGGGCGCGATGCGCGACTGCATGCGCGAGCTGCGCGACTCCGGCATGCGTGAAGCTGTGCTTGAAGCCGCGGCCAGCAAGCCGCTGCTGGGCGTGTGCGTGGGCATGCAAATGCTGCTCGACCACAGCGAGGAGCAAGACACGCCGGGCCTGGGCCTCATTGCCGGGCAGGTGTTGAAGTTCCGCCTTGAAGGCCGTTTGCAGGAAGACGGCAGCCGCTACAAGGTGCCGCAAATGGGCTGGAACCAGGTGTGGCAAAACCGGGCCAACCCTGCCGCCGTGCACCCCCTGTGGCACGGCGTGACTGACGGCGCGCATTTCTACTTCGTGCACAGCTTCTACGCCCTGCCCAGCGACCCCGCACACAGTGCGGGCCAGACTGATTACGGCGGCCGCTTTACCAGCGCGGTGGCACGGGATAACATTTTCGCCACCCAGTTCCACCCCGAGAAGAGCGCAGCGCAGGGCCTGGCCCTGTACCGCAACTTCCTGGCCTGGAAACCCTGATCCCCCTTTCCTACCCTGTACAAGCCATGCTGCTGATCCCCGCCATCGACTTGAAGGACGGCAAGTGCGTCCGCCTGCAACAAGGCGACATGAACGCCTCCACCACCTTCGGCGAAGACCCCGCTGCCATGGCGCGGCGCTGGCTCGATGCCGGTGCGCGCCATTTGCACCTGGTCGACTTGAACGGCGCCTTTGCCGGCAAGCCGGTGAACGAAGCTGCGGTGAAGGCGATCCTGGCCGAAGTGGCTGGCGAGATTCCGGTGCAACTGGGCGGCGGCCTGCGCGACCTCGATACCATCGAGCGCTATCTTGATGACGGGCTGGCCTTCGTGATCATCGGCACCGCCGCCGTCAAGAGCCCGGGCTTTCTGCGCGACGCCTGCACCGCGTTCGGCGGCCACATCATCGTCGGCCTCGATGCCAAGGAAGGCAAGGTGGCCACCGACGGCTGGAGCAAGCTCACCGGCCATGAGGTGGTGGACCTGGCCAAGAAGTTCGAAGACTACGGTGTCGAATCGGTGATCTACACCGACATCGGCCGCGACGGCATGCTCAGTGGCGTGAACATCGAGGCCACGGTGAAGCTGGCGCGCGCGCTCAGCATCCCCGTTATCGCCTCGGGTGGCCTGTCGGGCATGGCTGACATCGAACGTTTGTGCGCGGTGGAGGCTGACGGTGTGGCCGGCGTGATCTGCGGGCGCTCCATCTACACCGGCGCGCTCGACTTCACGGCCGCGCAGGCGCGCGCAGACGCGCTGCGAACGCAAGCCTGATGCTGGCCAAACGCATCATCCCGTGCCTCGACGTGACGGGCGGGCGGGTCGTCAAGGGCGTGAATTTCGTCGGCCTGCGCGACGCCGGCGACCCAGTGGAAATTGCCGCGCGCTACAACGAACAGGGTGCGGATGAGCTGACGTTCCTGGACATCACCGCCACCAGCGACGCGCGCGACGTCATCCTGCACATCATCGAGGCCGTGGCCGACCAGGTCTTCATTCCGCTCACCGTGGGCGGCGGCGTTCGCAGCGTGGCCGACGTGCGCCGGCTGCTCAACGCCGGGGCCGACAAGGTCAGCTTCAACTCCGCCGCCGTGGCCAACCCGCAGGTGATCCGCGACGCGGCCGACAAATACGGCGCACAGTGCATCGTGGTGGCGATCGATGCCAAGGCGCGGCGCGGTGACGATCTGGCGCAGCGCGGCCCGGGCTGGGATGTGTACACGCATGGCGGCCGCCAAAACACCGGCCTCGATGCGGTGGCCTGGGCGCGGCAAATGGCCGCGCAGGGGGCGGGCGAGATCCTGCTGACCAGCATGGACCGCGATGGCACCAAGATCGGCTTCGACCTCGAACTGACCCGCGCGGTGAGCGACGCCGTGAGCGTGCCCGTCATCGCTTCGGGCGGCGTGGGCACGCTGGAACACTTGTCTGCCGGCATCCGCCTGGGTGGGGCTGACGCGGTGCTGGCCGCCAGCATCTTTCACTACGGCGAGTTCACCGTCGGCCAAGCCAAGGCGCTGCTGGCGCGCGACGGCATTGCGGTGCGGCTGTGACGGCGCCGCGGGCCAGTGCCCGTCCAGCCCCGGGCCCGGCGCGGCGCAGCCTTGCGCATGAGGTTCGGCTCATCGGCGGCCGAAGTCACGAAGTCCGCCTGATCGGCGGCCAGTGGAAGCGCAGCAAGCTGCCCGTGGCCGATGTGCCCGGCCTGCGGCCCACACCCGACCGTGTGCGCGAAACCCTGTTCAACTGGCTGGGGCAAGACCTGACGGGGTGGCGTTGCCTGGATGCCTTTGCCGGCAGCGGTGCGCTGGGCTTCGAGGCGGCCTCGCGCGGCGCGGCCGAGGTGGTGCTGCTGGAGCGCCAATTGGCCCTGGTGCACAGCCTGCGCGCCTCGCAACAGCGGCTTGGCGCCACGGCCTTGCGCATCGAGCAGGCCGATGCGTTGCCGTGGTTGGCGCGCTGCCCGCGCGCCAGCTTCGATCTCATCTTCCTGGACCCGCCCTTTGACAGCACCCTGGCCGAGCGCGCGCTGGCGCTTGCCGGCCCCTTGCTGCGCGCCGGTGGCCTGATCTACCTTGAACATTCAAAGCCATGGGCGGGCGGCGTTGCGGGGCTGACGGTGCACCGCCAGGCTCGCGCAGGCACGGTGCACTATCACCTGCTGCGCGGCTACACTGAATCGGCCGCGCTGCCCAGCCTGCCAGAAAGGCCCGCACCTTGACCACCGTGACGCCCTTGACTGCCGTGTACCCCGGCACCTTCGACCCGATGACGCTGGGCCATGAAGACCTGATGCGCCGCGCCGCGCACTTGTTTGACCGGCTGATCCTGGCGGTGGCGGTGGGCCACCACAAGCGCACCATGTTTTCCATTGACGAGCGGATGGACATGGCGCGCGAGATTGCCAGGCCTTACCCAAACGTGCAGGTGACGCCGTTTGGCGGCCTGCTGAGCGACTTCGTGGTGGGCCACCACGGCGATGTGGTGGTGCGCGGCCTGCGCGCGATGAGTGATTTTGACTACGAGTTCCAGATGGCCGGCATGAACCGGCAACTCATGCCTGAGGTGGAAACGCTGTTCCTCACGCCGTCTGACCAGTACCAGTACATCAGCGGCACATTCGTGCGCGAGATCGCCACGCTCGGCGGCGACGTCTCCAAATTCGTGGCGCCGTCGGTGCTCAGCCGCCTGCGCGAGCGCGTGGCGCGGCCGCAGGAGTGAGGGCCGATCGATGGCGCTTCTGATCACGGATGAGTGCATCAACTGCGATGTCTGCGAGCCCGAGTGCCCGAACGAAGCCATCTTTCTGGGCCCCGAGATTTACCAGATCGACCCGGCCAAATGCACCGAGTGCGTGGGTCACTTCGATGAGCCGCAGTGTGTGCAGGTCTGCCCGGTGAGCTGCATTCCGCAGGACCCTGCCCACCCGGAAACGCGCCAACAGTTGCAGGCCAAGTACCTGTGGCTGGTGCAGGCGGTGCAGGCCGGCACGCCCTGACGTTGCGGCGCAGGTGCAGGTCAGGCGGCCTTGGCCACCTTGCCCTTCTTGGGGCTCACGGGCGCCTTGACTGGCGCGCTCAACTTGTTGTCATCAGCCGGCTCGGCCTTGGGCTGGCGCGGCTTCTTCTTCGGCTTGGCGTGAGGCTTGGCGGCCGAGGCCGCTGCAGCCGGCGGTTTGATGCCCGCCGCAAGTTGCCCCTTGGCCGCCACTTCGCGCTCGCGCCGCTCAGTGGCCAGTGCGCTGGCCCGTTGCGCGTCGGCGCGCGCGGCCGCAGCGGCCTGGCGCTGCTGCTCGGCGCTGCGCGCGTCGTCCGCCACCACCGCCTTGCCGCCGGGGCAGGGGGTTTGCGAATACTGATTGCCATCGCCGCAGCGGTAGACGGTTTGGGCGCTGGCGGCGCTTGCCACCAAGGTGAATGCAAGAAGGAGTCGTTTCATGGTGGCGTGCTCGCGTCTGGGAGTTTTGGCATTGCCGGCGCCTGTGCAGCCGGCGGTTTGGGGCGCGGCGGCCGGGCGTGGATCTTCATCATCGCCCGCTCCATCGGGCCGTCGATCAGCAGATCGAGCGCTTGCAGCGAATCGTGGATGGACTTTTCGATCAACTCGCGTTCGGCCTGTGGCGGCTTGCGCAGCACGTAGTCCACGACCTGCGCGCGGTCCCCCGGGTGGCCAATGCCGATGCGCAGGCGCCAGAAGTCAGCACTGCCCAGTTGCGCCTGCACATCGCGCACGCCGTTGCCGCCCGCGCTGCCGCCGCATTTGAGCTTGACGCTGCCGGGCAGCAGGTCGAGTTCATCGTGCACGACCAAGACCGCTTGTGGCTCGATCTTGAAGAAGCGCGCCAACGCCGCCACCGACTTGCCCGACAGGTTCATGAACGTCATCGGTTGCAGCAGCCACAGCGGGCCCACGGGCCGGTTCACGCGCACGGCCAAGCCGAAGTAGCTGCGTTCGGCTACCAGGCGCGCGCCGAGCTGCTGCGCCGCGGCGCTGATCCACTGGAACCCGGCGTTATGCCGCGTGCCTTCGTATTCGGGCCCCGGGTTGCCCAGGCCGGCGATGAGTCGAATCATGCGCAGATTGTCGCCAATGAAAAAGGGGCCTACAGGCCCCTTGCAAGACAGCGCTGGCCGTGGCCAACGCCGGCAATCACTTCTTGTTTTGCTTCTCGGTCTTCTTGGCCTTGGTGGCCGGGGCGGCCGCCACCACCACCGGCGTGGCCGGGGCGGCTTCTTCGGCTTCCAGGCGCGGCGGGTTGGCCGCCACGATCACCGGGTTGAGCGTGCCGTGGCGAACGAACTTGATGCCTTCGGGCAGCTTCAGGTCGAGCGCATGGATCGACTGGCCCTTGACCAAATGGCCCAGATCGATGGTGATGAACTCGGGCAGCTGCGAGGCCAGGCACTCGACTTCGAGCTCGGTGGTGACGTGGCTGACCAGGCACTTGTCGGTCTTGACCGCGATCGACGCATCTTCGTTCGCGAAGTGCAGCGGCACCTTCTTGTGCAACCGCGTGGTTTCATCGACACGCTGGAAGTCGACGTGCAGCACGTTCTGGCGGAACGGGTGCATTTGGTAGTCGCGCAGCAGCACCTTTTGCACCGCGCCGCCAAGTTCCATGTCCAGCAGCGAGGAATGAAAGGCTTCCTTCTTCAGCGCCATGTACAGCGCGTTGTGGTCGATCTCGATCATGGCCGGCGTGCCAGCCCCGTAAACGATGCCAGGCACCTTGCCGGCACCGCGCAGGCGGCGGCTCGCTCCGGTCCCCTGCTGTGTGCGCTCGAAAGCGGTGAACTTCATGGTTCGACTCCAAGTGAGTGAGGCGCCCGCGACCAGGCGCCAGAGTTGGCACGCTGCGAATTCAGCGCGCCGTTTTAATCAGATCAGAAATTGTTGTTCTGCTCCGAGAAAAGCGAGGTCACCGACTCGCCATCGCTGATGCGGCGAATGGTCTCGGCGAACAGCAGCGCCACCGAGAGCTGGCGAATCTTGCCGCAGGCCTTGGCCTGGGGGCTCAGCGGAATGGTGTTGGTGATGACGACTTCATCAATCTGCGAGCCGGCAATGCGTTCAACGGCCGGGCCCGAAAACACCGGGTGCGTGCAGTAGGCGAACACGCGCTTGGCGCCGCGTTCCTTCAGCACGTCGGCGGCCTTCACGAGGGTGCCAGCGGTGTCGATCATGTCGTCCATGATCACGCAGTTGCGGCCTTCGATCTCGCCGATGACGTGCATCACTTCCGACACATTGGCCGTGGGCCGGCGCTTGTCGATGATGGCCAGGTCACAGCCCAGTTGCTTGGCCAGCGCGCGGGCGCGCACCACGCCGCCGACATCGGGCGACACCACCACCAGGTTGGGGTAGCTGCGGCTTTTCAGGTCAGACAGCAACACCGGTGAGGCGTAGATGTTGTCTACCGGAATATCGAAGAAGCCTTGAATCTGGTCAGCGTGCAAGTCCATGGTGAGCACTCGCTCGACGCCCACGGTTTGCAGCATGTTGGCCACCACCTTGGCGCTGATGGGCACGCGCTTGGAACGCGGCCGACGGTCTTGCCGGGCATAGCCAAAATAGGGAATCACGGCCGTGATGCGCCGCGCGCTGGCGCGCTTCAGGGCATCGACCATGATGCACAGTTCCATCAGGTTCTCATTGGTCGGCATGCAGGTGGGTTGCACGACGAAGATGTCGCGCGCGCGCACGTTCTGCTGGATCTCGACCTCGACTTCGCCGTCTGAAAAGCGCCCCACCAAGGCATGGCCGACGTCAACGCCGAGCTGCGAGGCAATCTCGTGCGCCAGTTCGCGGTTGGCGTTGCCGGTGAACAGTACGGTGTTGAAGAGCACCTGGTCCTCTGGGGCGGTGGAGTGTGCGGTAATGACGGCGGCGGCGCGAGCGCCGACTTTGTGAAATTTGGCAGGGGAGGAAGGACTCGAACCCTCGCATGTCGGAATCAAAATCCGATGCCTTGACCAACTTGGCGACTCCCCTACACAGGAAGCGGCATCGCTGCCGCCACCTTTGTTTGGCACTTCAGGCCGCCCAGCCCCGCAATGGGTGATCAGGCAGACAGTGGCACAGCCGGCCGACCCAACCTGCCGCCAGCGGCTGCGGCGGCCATGTCGCCACGGGTTGTACGGCTGAACCCAGGTTCGCGAACACGGCGCTGCCGGAGCCCGTCATGCGGGCGTTGCCGTGGTGCAGCTGCAACCACCGCGCAACGACCATCAATTCCGGGCACAACTCCTGGGCGCAGGGCTGCAAGTCATTGCGGCCGAATTCGAACCTGCCTGCCTTCCAGTCGTCGAGCAACTTGGCGTTTGCGAACGAGCCGGCGACTATAACAGGCCGGGTGTCGCGTTTGAGGGCGGTGTGGGCGAAGATCTGCGCGGTGGGCAGCGCTGCGGCCGGCTTGACCACCGCAAAGCAGCTCGGCGCTACCGCCACGGGCGTGAATCGCTCGCCGATGCCTTCAACGAAGGCGTTGCAGCCGTTGATGAAGAATGGAACATCAGCGCCCAGGCTCAAGCCAAGCTCGAGCAAACGCTGGCGCGGCCAGTGCAGTGCCCACAGGCGATTCAGCGCCAACAGCGTGGTCGCCGCATCAGAGCTGCCGCCGCCCAGGCCTGCGCCCCAGGGCACGCGCTTGTCAATGTGAATGTCGGCGCCCAGTGTGACGCCGCTGGCTGATTGCAAGGCACGCGCCGCGCGCAAGCACAGGTCGTCTTCGGGCAAGGCTGCGCTCAGGTCGTGCCGCTGCAGCCGGCCGTCGCTGCGACGTTCAACGTGCAGCAGGTCGCACCAGTCGATCAGCACGAACAGCGACTGCAACAGGTGGTAGCCATCCGCGCGGCGGCCGACCACATGCAGGAACAGATTGAGCTTGGCCGGCGCGGGCAGCTCGTATAGGGCAGTCAGCGCCATGTTCGGCACCACCTCATGGCTGGATGGCCGCGCTGTGCACGGCGGCAGTGACCCTGCGCACGACCTGGCTCAATCATGAGTCTCGGTCGAGCCGCACGCGCACCGTCACGGCAGGGGCTTCATCGCGCTGTGCCAGCAGGGCGCCGGCGCTAAAGTTGGACAAATCCAGCCGCCAGCCCAACTGCGCAAAACCGGGCGCTGCCGTGCTGGGCGCGAAGGCCGCGGCGGGCCAGGGCCGGCCGCGCAGCCAGTCGTTCAGTGCGGCCAGCGGCAGGCTCTCGCCCAAGGCCTCGCGCGACAGCATGTCGAGGTCGGCAAACTGCGCCGTGCCGGCGGGCGTGGTCAAACTGGCCTGGCCAGGGGCCCAGCGGGCGCTGGCCAGGGTGGTGCCCAGGGGCGAGAGCAGGCGCAGCTCACCTTGTGCCGAGTCGCCCCGCAGTTCGAAGCCGGCGCTGAAGGCTTGCGCCGGCCGCTGCGTGGTGGCTTGAACCTGCACCGCCAGCCGCCCGCTCAACATGGCGCTGGGCGGGGGCGTCACCGTGGCGCAGCCCACCAGCAGGCCGGCACAGGCCCAGGCCTGCACCGTGCACTGCAAGGTCACGACGCAGGCTTCACAGATCGACCTTCAGCCGGGCCAGTGTTTCGCGCAGCACGTCATTCGCGGCGTCGCGGCCGCGTGCATCGCGCCACACGCGTAGCGCCTCTTCGCGCAAGCCGCTGGCCCACAGCACTTCGCCCAGGTGCGCGGCGATCTCGGTGTCGGGCCGCGCACCGTAGGCGGCACGCAGCAGGCGCAGCGCCTCGCTGGCGTTGCCCAGGCGGTACTCGACCCAGCCCAGGCTGTCGGTGATGAATGGGTCGCCGGGTGACAACTGCAACGCCCGCGCGATGAGCTGGCGCGCCTCGGGCAAGCGCAGCTTGCGCTCGGCCAGCGAATAGCCCAACGCGTTGTGGGCATGGGCATGCTCGGGGCGGGCCTGGATGACCTGGCGCAGCTTGCGCTCCATCAGATCAAGCTCGCCCAGCTTCTCGGCCATCATGGCCTGTTCATAGACCAGATCCATGTCTTCGGGAAAGCGCTCGCCGCCGCTTTGCAGCAGCTCCAGGGCAGGGCGCCATTGGCGCGCGTCACGCAGCAATTGGGCCTGCGCCAACAGCTTGGCGCGCGCATCGTCGGCATTGCGCTCGGGCGCGCTACGCAACAGTTCTTGCGCCTTGGCCAATTGCCCCTGGCGCGCCAGGATGCCGGCACGCCGGGCCAGCACGTCGAGCGCGCGCTGCGGGCTGTCGATGCGTGCCAGCCATTGTTCGGCCTGCGCGAAGTCACCGCTCTGCTCGGCCACTTGCGACAGCATCAGCCAGGCCTGGGTCAGGCCTTGCGCGGGCGTGGTCGCGTCATCGTCATCCTGGTCGCCGGCCACAGCCCGTGGCGCGCCCTGCGCCTGGGCCAGTTCCACGTAGCGGCGCAGCGCGGCCTGCGCCGGGGCCAGGTTGCGCAGTTCGAGGTGCAGCGCGCCCAAGGTCAACCAAGGTGGGGCCATGTTTGGCTCGGCCTGGGTCACCAGCGTGAGTTGCTCGATGGCCGGGGTGAAGCGCTGCGCGGCCGTGAGCACCCGCACATAGGCCAGGCGCACTTCCGTACTGGCCGTAGCTTGCTTCAAGTAGGCCTGCACCAGGTTTTCGGCCTGCGGTTTTTCGCGCGCCATGTCCAGCGCCAACAGTGCGCCGCCCGGCAACTCGGGGTCGTCGGTCTGGGCGCGCTGTGCCGCCTCCAGCGCCTTGGCCGTGTCGCCCGCCGCCAGTGCCGCGCGCCCCTGCGCCACCCGCGCCGCGTTGCGCGTGGCCGGGGCGTTCAGGTAGGGTGTCACCACCTGCTCAACAAAGGTTTGCGCCAGCTTCTTGTCAGCACTGCGCTGGGCCAGGCGTGGCAGGCCGGCCAGCGTGGCCGGGCGCTCAGGCGCGGGCGTTTGCGCGAGCAGGGTGCGTGCCACTTCGGTGGCGTCGGGCAGGCGGTTCAAGGCGATCAGCAATTGCAACTGCAAGCGCAGCGGCTCCAGCGATTCAGGCCGCGCGGTGCGCCAGGCCTTGGCCGCGGCCAGCGCGCGATCGCCTGACCGCGCGCCCAGGGCGATGTCAACGGCGCGGCGAAACAAGGCGTCGTCGCGGGTGCGCCGGGCGGCATCGAGCACCACTTCGTAGGCGGTGTTGGCCTGGCCACCGGCCAGTTCAATTTCGCCGATCAGGAGTTGATAGAACAGTGGCGCATCGAGCGTGGAGTTGGCCACGGGCGCGTTGGCCGTCGTGCCCTGTGCGAGGGCTTGAATGGCGCACAGCGCCAGCACGGGGGCGGCCAAGCGTGATATGCCCCGGGACTTGCGCCGAGCGTGCGGTGCCAACAGGCTCATCGCCTCTCCAAAAGCTGAGATTTCATTCTCACATAATGACCCGATGCCAGAACTCCCTGAAGTCGAGGTCACCCGGCGCAGCATCGCTGCACACCTGGCCGGGGTAGCGATTACCGGGGTGCGCGTAGGCAAACCCTTGCGTTGGCCCTTGGGGTGTTTGCCGGCAGCCTTGGTCGGCAAGCAAGTGGGTGATGCGCAGCGGCGCGGCAAGTACATCTGGTTGCCGCTGCACAGCGCGCAGGGGCCGGCAGGCGGGCTGCTGCTGCATCTGGGCATGTCTGGCTCGTTGGCGTGGATCGCCGTCGCCCCTGCGCCGGGCCCGCATGACCATTTCGACTTGGCCACCCCGCGCGGCACGCTGCGTCTGACCGACCCGCGGCGCTTCGGCGCCGTGGTCTTCAGCGCGTCGCTGGACGCTGACCCGGCGCGCAAGCTGCTGGCGCGGCTGGGCCCCGAGCCCTTCGACGCGTCGCTCACGCCCGAGTGCTTTCACGCTGCGCTGCAGGGGCGGCGCACGCCGGTCAAGGCGGCCTTGCTCAGCGGTGCGCTGGTGGTCGGCGCCGGCAACATCTACGCCTGCGAAGCGCTGTTCCTGGCCGGCATCGACCCGCGCACGCCCTGCCAGCGCCTGAGCCGACCGCGCGCCACGGCGTTGCTGGCCGCCTTGCGCGACGTGCTGGGCCGCGCGCTGGCCGCCGGTGGCACCACGCTGCGCGACTTCCGCGACGCCCAGGGCCACGTCGGTGCCTTCCAGGCCCAGGCCCAGGTGTACGGCCGCGCCGGCCTGCCGTGCACGCGCTGCGCCACGCCGGTTCGGCGCATCAACCAGGCGCAGCGATCGAGCTTCTTCTGCCCGCTGTGTCAGCGCCGCTGACGAGCTTGTCAACAGATGTATCGCCGGCCGGTTTCGGGCGCTTTGCTGCGCTAGCATCGCGCCGCCCTGCAGGTGCCTAGACCGCCCTGTGCAACGGGCGGTTTCACATGAACAGCCCCCTCGTCAGCAGCCTGGACACCCTCACCGCATGGCGCCGTTCGCTGGACCGGCAGTTCGCGGCGTTGGCCCGCTTCCTGGGCGAACATGAGCTGAACGACCCCGCCGACGCCGCCGGCCTGGCCATGCTGCAACAGCGCCTGCGCACCGACCAGCTATTGGTCGCGTTCGTGGCCGAGTTCTCGCGCGGCAAGTCCGAGCTGATCAACGCCATCTTCTTTGCCGACAGCGGCCGGCGCGTGCTGCCGGCCACGCCCGGGCGCACCACCATGTGCCCGGTGGAGCTGGCCTATGACGCCGATGAACCCGTGCAGTTGTCGCTGTTGCCCATCGAGACCCGCTTGCAAGGCCTGGCGCTGGCCGAGCTGCGCGGGCGCGCCGACACCTGGGCGCGCATCCCGCTGCAAGTGAACGATGCGGCGCTGCTGGCACAGGCGCTCACCGAGGTGACGCGCACGCGCAAGGTCAGCGTCGACGTTGCGCGTGCGCTCGGCCTGTGGAGCGACGAACGCCCGCATGACAACCCGGTGCGCGACGCCGACGGCCAGGTCGACGTGCCTGCCTGGCGCCACGCCGTGATCAACTACCCGCACCCCCTGCTCAAGCGTGGTCTGGTGGTGCTCGACACGCCGGGGTTGAACGCGATCGGCGCCGAACCCGAGCTCACGCTGGGCCTGCTGCCATCGGCGCACGCCACTGTGTTCATGCTCGCCGCCGACACCGGCGTGACGCGCAGCGACCTGGCCATCTGGCGCGAACACCTCAGCGGCAACTCGCTCGAACGCTTTGTGGTGCTGAACAAGATCGACACCCTGGCCGACCCGTTGTCCACGCCCGAGCAAGTGGCCGCGCAGATCGAGCTGCAACGCCAGGTCACCGCGCGTGCCCTGTCAGTGCCGGTGACCCGGGTCTATCCGCTGTCGGCCCGCGAAGGCCTGAGCGCACGCATTTGCGGTGACGCCGCGGCGCTGCAGCGCAGCCGCCTGCCCGAGCTGGAAGAAGCGTTGTCGGCGCAATTGCTGCCGCGCCAGCGCGAAATGCTCTCGCATGCCGCCATGGCCGTGCTCAACGGCATGCGTTCCCACGCCGCGGCGCGCCTGGCTGAGCAGCGCCGTCACAACGCCGAGCAGATGCATGAGCTGGCCAGCCTGCGCGGCAAGAGCGGCGCCAAGGTGCGCCTGCTGCTGCAGCGCCTGAGCCTGGAGTCGAATGATTTCGAACGTTGCACAGCGCGCTTGACGGCGCTGCGCGCCGTGCACCTGCGCATGTTGCAGGCGGCCTTGGGCGAGTTCGCGGCCGAAAAGCTGCGCGGCCAGGTGCAGACCCTGGCCACGGCGCTGACCGAATCGCTGTTCAACCTGGGCGCGCGCAAGGCCCTGGCGCGGCTGTGCGACGACTTGCACAAGGCCTTGACCCGGGCGCGCGCGCAGATGCGGGAAGCACAAGCCATGTTGGCGGCCAGCTACCAGCAACTCAACGCCGAGTTCGGTTTCGCCTTCAGCCAGGTGCCGCCACCAGGCCTGGAGCGCTGCGACCAGGAAATCGCGCTGATCGAACGCAACTACAGCCACTACCTGGGGCCCACCCAGGCGTGGCGGCTGTCCGCGCCACGCTTCATGGAACAGTTCCAGCGCATGCTGCTGTCCAAACTGCGCATGGCCTTTGAAAGCGCGGCCGGCGAAGTCGAACTCTGGGGCAAGACGGCCGCCACGCAGATCGACCACCAGTTGCGCGATCGGCGCCAGGCTTTTGCGCGCCGGCGGGAGGCGCTGGAGCGCATCCAGGCCGCCGCTGGCGAGCTTGAAATGCGCATTCAGGACGTGCAGGCGCAAGACCAGCGGCTGGCCGATCTGAACGACCGCCTGGACTTGCACGCCGATCAATGCGGCGCCCTGGCACTGGGCCGCCCGGAGGTGGATTCAGCCCGGCTGGCCCAACCTGCCGAAACGGGCAAGCTGCTGCACTTGAAGCTGGATGCGGCTTGAGCTGAGCCCGCCCGGCCGTCCGAAGGGCGAACAGCGCCGCGCGCAGCACGGCGCTTGCCAAATCAGCCCGCCCGCGCGCAGCCTGGCGCAGCAAGTGATCACCTGGCAGCGGCAGCACGGCCGCCACGGCCTGCCTTGGCAGGGGGTGAGCGACCCCTACCCGGTGTGGCTGTCAGAAGTGATGCTGCAACAGACCCAGGTGACCACGGTGCTGGGCTACTTCGCCCGCTTCATACAGCGCTTCCCAGACGTGGCCAGCCTGGCCGCCGCGCCGCTGGACGACGTGCTGGCCGCCTGGAGCGGCCTGGGCTACTACAGCCGCGCGCGCAACCTGCACCGTTGCGCCCAGGCCGTGGTGGCGCAGCACGGCGGGCGGTTCCCGCGCAGCCAGGCGGGGCTGGCGGAATTGCCCGGCATCGGGCCCTCCACCGCCGCGGCCATTGCCGCCTTTTGCTACGGCGAGCGTGCGGCCATTCTGGATGGCAATGTCAAGCGCCTGTTGAGCCGGGTGTTTGCGTTCGGCGGCGACCTGGCCGAGCGCGCGCACGAGCAGGCCTTGCTGGCCCTGGCGCAGCAGGCACTGCCGCAGCGCGACATGCCGGCCTACACCCAGGGCCTGATGGACCTGGGGGCCACTTTGTGCACCCAACGCGCGCCGGCGTGCACCCGCTGCCCGCTGGCCCGGCGCTGCCAGGCGCACGCCCTGGGCCAGGAACTGGCGTTTCCGGTGCGCTCGCGCAAGCTAAAACGCAGCCGGCGCAGCAACGCCTGGCTGTGCTTGCGCCAAGGCAGCAAGACCTGGCTGGTGCAGCGCCCGCCCAGCGGCGTGTGGGGCGGATTGCTGAGCCTGCCCGAGTTCGATTCGGTGCCGGCGCTGCTGGCTCAGGCGCGCTCGCTGGGCTGGCCCGGCCGCGCCGAACCCCTGGCAGCCATCCGGCACACGCTGACGCACTTCGACTGGGAACTGCTGCCCGTGCGCTGGCGCCTGCCGGCCCGCCTGTCGGCCGCACAGCGCCTAACGATTGAAACCACCTGGCCTGAAGGCCAATGGGTGGGCGACGACAAGGTGCTGGAGCGGGCGCTGCCGGCGCCGCTGCGCAAGCTGCTCAGTGCCACGGGCTCTCAAGGTTGACCAGCCGGCAAACCAGTCTAGTTGCCCACCACGCCCTTGCCGCGCAGGTAGTCGGCCACCAGCCCCAGGCGCAGCAACGGGTCTTCCAGTTGCATCAAACGTTGGCGCGCCTGCACGGGGATGGGCAGCAATTCGCACCAGCGGTTGGCCACCCAGCCGGCATCGTTGAGCAAATAGGGCTGCACGATGGGCACTTCACCGCGCCCCTTCATGCTGGTGATCGCCTGCGCCAGCGCGCGCACGGTGGCCAGGTGGGGCGGCTCGGGGCTGCACGGCGGGTCGTCGGGCAGGGTTTCGCACGGCGCCTGCCACAACCCATCGCTGCGCTGCTCGGCGGCGCTGAGCAGGCGAAAGCGCTGCAGGCCGGTGCAGCGCACGCGCAAGATGCCGGGCTCGTCGGCCGACACGTCATCCAGCCGCGCCAACACGCCCACCTCTTCCAGGCTGACCGCATCGTGCCCGCGGCGTACTTCATCGCCCTGGCGCAGGCAGACCACGCCAAACGGTTGGCTCGCACGCAGGCACGACGACACCAGGTCGAGGTAGCGCGCCTCAAACACCTTGAGCTGCAACAGCCCGCCTGGGAACAACACACTGCGCAGCGGGAACAGCGGCAGCGGCGTGGGCAGGCTGGCTGGCACGGCAATCAACCTGGCTAATCGCGCGCGTCGAGCTCGCGGTGGCGCACCAGGGTGGCGGCACGCTGGCCGAAGCGCGCGCCCAGCTCGCGCACGGCGTACACCGAACGGTGTTGCCCGCCGGTGCAGCCCAGGGCCACGGTGAGGTAGCTGCGCTGGTCGTCTTCAAACGCGCCGATCCAGCGGCGCAGGAAGGCCTCGATCTGCGTCACCATTTCGCCCACCTCGGGCTGCGCGGCCAGGTAGCCGGCCACCGGCTCGTCCAGGCCGGTGAGCGGGCGCAACTCGCGGATGTAGTACGGGTTTGGCAGCACGCGCAGGTCGAACACGAAGTCGGCGTCCAGCGGCACACCATGCTTGTAGGCGAAGGACTCGAACACCAGCGTCAGCGAGCTGCCCACCTGGCCCACCAGGTCGCGTACCCAGATCCGCAGTTGTGCCGGGCGCAACTGGCTGGTGTCGATGACGGTGGAGACCTCACGCAGATCAGACAGCAAGTGGCGTTCCAGGTCGATGGCTTCAACCAGTGCGCGCTGGTTGTCGCCGCTGGCTGCTGCCGTGGCCAGCGGATGCGGGCGGCGCGTTTCAGAGAAACGCCGCACCAGCGCCTCGGAGCTGGCATCGAGAAAGATCGACCGCACCTGCGCGCCTTCGCGCCGCAGCTCGTCGATCAACGGAATGAGCTGCGGCAGCGAGCTGGCGGTGCGCACGTCCACCGCCACGGCCACGCGGTCGGTGAAGCGTTCATGTTCAAGGCGGATGAAGTCGCGCAACAGTTCGGGCGGCAGGTTGTCAACGCAAAAATAGCCCGCGTCTTCCAGCGCATGCAAAGCCACCGATTTGCCCGAGCCCGAAATGCCGGTGACCAGCACCACATCGCCCGCTGTGGGCAGCGCCTGGGGCTCGTTCACGGGTGTACCTCCGTGTTGCGCACTGCGGTATTCGCCTTGGGAAGGGCCCGGCGTCTCACGCCTGGCCCCCCAGCATGGCCTGGGCATGGGCGCGGCTGGTGCCCGAAAGCTTTTCGCCGCCCAGCATGCGTGCCACCTCGGCCACGCGCGCCTCGCCGCTGACGGTCTGTAGCGCACTGCTGGTGTTGCCGCCGCGGCTGGTTTTCGACACCACCAGGTGCTGATCGGCGCAGGCCGCCACCTGCGCCAGGTGGGTCACGGCCAACACCTGCGCCTGGCGGCCGAGTTCCTTCATCAAGCGGCCCACGCTGTCGGCCACCGTGCCGCCCACGCCGGCGTCGATCTCATCGAAGATCAGAGTGGGCTCGACCTGCTGGTGCTGGACGGTGGCAGCGCCGCCGCGGCAAGTGGTCACGGCGATGGCCAGCGCCAGGCGTGACAGCTCGCCGCCCGATGCCACCTTGGCCAAGGCGCGCGGCGTGCTGCCGGCATGGGCGGCAACACGGAACTCCACGCTTTCCAGGCCGAATGACTGCGGCTCGGCTTCAGCCAACAGGGCCACCTCAAAACGCCCGCCGGCCATGCCCAGTTGCTGCATGGTGGCGCTGACCTCGCGCGCCAACTTCGGTGCCGCCTTCGCGCGAGCCCGGCTCGTGGCCTGGGCCTGTTCACGCCAGGTGGTATGTGCCAGGTCGTGCGCGCGCTGCAAACGTTCCAGGTCAGCCGCGGCGTCAAGCGCGCCCAGCTCGCCCTGCCATTGCCCCCACAACGCCGGCAGCTCGGCCGGCGTGCGCCGGTAGCGCCGTGCCAGCAGCATCCAGGCGGCCAGCCGCGCATCCAGCTCGGCCAGGCGCTGCGGGTCGGGCTCACTGCGGCCGAGGTAGGCGTGCAGGGTGTGCGCCGCGTCTTGCACCTGGGCCTGGGCCGAGTGCAGCACGCCCAGCACATCTTCCAAACGGGCGTCGAAGCGGGTCACGCCAGCCAGCGCGTCAGCGGCGCGCGCCAGCAAAGTATCCGCGCCGGGCTCGGCTTCGCTCAGGGCATCGAGCGCGGTGCGCGCGCCGTCGAGCAGGGCCTGGCCGTGTGCCAGGCGCTGGTGCTCGGCGTTGAGCGCGTCCCATTCGTCGGCGCCCGGGGCCAGCTTGGCCACCTCGCCGAGCTGCCACTGCAGCCTTTCGCGTTCTCGCCCCAGGCTTTCTTGCTGGGTGCGGGCAGTTTGCAGGGCCTGCGCCGTGGCCTTCCAGGCCGCCCAGGCGTGGCGCAACGGGGCGCCATCGATACCGGCCTGGGCGTCGAGCAGATCGCGCACCGCCGCGGCCCGGGTGAGGCTTTGCCAGGCATGCTGGCCGTGGATATCGACCAGGCTTTCAGCGGCCTGGCGCAACTGCCCGGCCGTGGCCGGGCTGCCGTTGATCCAGGCCCGGCTCTTGCCCTGGGCATCAACCTGCCGGCGCAGCAACAGGTGCGCCGCGCCCTCGTCGCCATCGTCATCCGCCAAAAAGCCCTGCTCATCGAGCCAGGGTTTCAGCGCCGCGGGCAAGTCAAACTCGGCGCTCACCTCGCAACGCGCCGCGCCTTCGCGCACCAGGGCGCTGTCGGCGCGTTGCCCCAGGGCGAGCTGCAAGGCATCGATCAGGATCGACTTGCCCGCACCGGTTTCGCCGGTGAGTACCGTGAAGCCGGAAGTTAAGTCCAGCTCCAGTTCGGCGACAATGACCACGTCGCGCAAGTGCAGTCGTCGCAGCATCGGCGAGACCTCAGAAGTTGTGAATGAATCCCGTGCGGCCGAGCGGCTCGCCAGGCACCGCCCGAACTAGG
>JAYUQE010000529.1:0-7067 GCA_043756905.1 Burkholderiales bacterium
TGGCGATGCGATAAAAGTGTCCTTAAAAACCACTCAAACTTTTTTATTGGATACTTCTGCGAAACGCATTTTTATGGCCAACGGTGGCTACGTTATGAAAGACCACGCTGGATTACGCCGACCTGAAAGACGCGGACATCGTGATCGAAGCCGTGTTCGAGGAAATGGGCGTCAAGGAAAAAGTCTTCAAGGCGCTGGACGAGGTGATGAAGCCCGGCGCCATCTTGGCCAGCAACACCAGCACACTGGATGTGAACCAGATTGCGTCGTTCACGAAGCGCCCGCAGGACGTGATCGGCACCCACTTCTTCAGCCCCGCCAACGTGATGAAGCTGCTGGAGGTGGTGCGTGGCGAAAAGACCGCCAAGGACGTGCTGGCCACCGTGATGGCGCTGGGCAAGAAGATCCGCAAGACCAGCGTGGTCAGTGGTGTCTGCGACGGCTTCATCGGCAACCGCATGATCGAGCAGTACAGCCGCCAGGCCGGGTTCCTGCTGGAAGAAGGCTGCACGCCGGCGCAGGTGGATCGCGCGGTGGAAAAGTGGGGCATGGCCATGGGCCCGTTCCGCATGGGCGACCTGGCCGGCAACGACATTGGTTACGCCATCCGCCAGCGGCGCTACGTTGAAAAGCCCGACCTGCGCTACAGCAAGACGGCCGACCTGCTGTATCCGCTGGGCCGCTATGGCCAGAAAACGGGTGCGGGCTGGTACGACTACCAACCCGGTAAGCGCGACGCCATTCCTTCGCCGCTGGTCGAGCAACTGATCGCTGACCATCGCAAGGAACTCGGCATCACGCCGCGCAAGATTGCCGATGAAGAAATCGTGCACCGGCTGGTTTATGCACTGGTGAACGAGGCCTGCCACATCCTGGAAGAAGGCATTGCCAGCAAGGCCAGCGACATCGACATGGTCTACCTCACCGGTTACGGCTTCCCGCTGCACCGCGGCGGCCCGATGTGCTACGCCGAAACGCAGGGCCTGTTCAACGTGGTGCAGGCCATGAAGCGCTTTGCCGCCAACCCGCATGACGACGCCACCTTCTGGCAGCCCGCGCCCCTGCTGGCCCGCCTGGCGGCTGAAGGCAAGAATTTTTCCTGATTGCCAATTAACGTTTGAAGGAACCTGAAATGACCCACGCCGTCATCGTCTCCACCGCCCGCACGCCGCTTGCCAAGAGCTTCAAGGGCGCCTTCAACATGACCCATGGCGCCACGCTGGGGGGTGCTGCCATCAAGGCCGCGGTGGAGCGCGCGGGCATCGACCCCGGCGCCATTGAAGACGTGCTGCTGGGCTGCGCCAACCCCGAGGGCGCCACCGGCATGAACATCGCGCGCCAGGCCTTGCTGCGCGCCGGCCTGCCCATCACGGTGAGCGGCGCCACGGTGAACCGCTTCTGTTCCAGCGGCCTGCAAACCATCGCCATGGTGTCGCAGCGCATCATCGCCGGCGAGGGCGATGTCTACGTGGCCGGCGGCGTGGAAAGCATCTCCTGCGTGCAGCAGGAAATGAACAAACACATGCTCGCCGACCCCTGGCTGGTGGAGAACAAATCCACCATCTACTGGAACATGATTCAGACGGCCGAGAACGTGGCCAAGCGCTACAACATACCCAAGGAACGCATGGACCGCTACGGCGCCGAAAGCCAGCAGAAGGCCTGCGCCGCGCAAGAAGCCGGCAAGTTCAAGGACGAGATCGTTGCCGTCACCACGCTGGCCGGCGTGGCTGATGCGCAGTTGGGCTTGCGCACCAAGGAAGTCACCATCAGCGTCGACGAAGGTCTGCGCCCGGGCACCACGTACGAGGCGGTGCAGGGCATCCGCTCGGCCGTGCCCGGCGGCGTGATCACGGCCGGCAACGCCAGCCAGTACAGCGATGGCGCCGGCGCCTGCATCGTGGTGAGCGACACCTATGCGCAACAGAAAGGTTTGAAGCCGCTGGGCCGCTTTCTCGGCTTTGCCGTGGCCGGCTGCGATCCCGATGAAATGGGCATCGGCCCGGTATTCGCCGTGCCCAAGCTGCTCAAGCGCCTGGGCCTGAAGGTCGAAGACATCGACCTGTGGGACCTGAACGAAGCCTTCGCGGTGCAGGTGCTGTATTGCGCTGACAAATTGGGCATCCCGATGGACCGGCTGAACGTGAACGGCGGCGCCATCGCCGTGGGCCACCCCTATGGCGTGAGCGGCCAGCGCCTCACTGGCCATGCGCTGATCGAAGGCAAGCGCCGCGGCGCCAAGCGGGTGTGCGTCACCATGTGCGTGGGCGGCGGCATGGGCGCGGCCGGCATCTTCGAGGTCTTGTGAGGGCCGAGCGCCGGGCCGTCCCAAGCCGGCCCGCATCCCCTCGGGGGATCGGCGGCGGTAAACCGCCGTCGAGGGGCCAGTGATGCCGGCCCTGCGCACGCCCGATGAACGCTTTGCCGGGCTGCCCGGCTTTGCGTTCACACCGCAATACCTCGAGCACCAGGGGCTGCGCGTCGCCTATATCGACGAAGGGCCGCGCGCTGCACCCTGCACCGCGCTGTGCCTGCACGGCAACCCGACCTGGAGCTTTTTGTACCGGCACATGATTCCGGTCTTCACCGCCGCAGGCCTGCGCGTGGTGGCACCCGATCTCATCGGCTTCGGCCGCTCCGACAAACCGGTTGACGAAGCCGCGCATACCTGGGAGTTGCACCGCGGCATGCTGTTGGCGCTGATCGAACGGCTCAACCTGCAAAACGTGATGCTGGTGTGCCAGGACTGGGGTGGCCTGTTCGGGCTAACGTTGCCGATGAGTCAAACCGAGCGCTTCACCCGGCTGCTGGTGATGAACACCACGCTGGGCACCGGCCAGGTCAGCGACGGTTTTCGCCAGTGGCGTGCGTACTCGAACAGTCAACCTGACTTGGCTGTTGGCAAGATGCTGCGCCGAGGCAAAGCCGACATGAGCGCGGCTGAAGCTGCCGGTTATGACGCGCCGTTCCCTGACGCCAGCCACAAGGCCGCGTTGCGCGCCTTTCCGAACCTGGTGCCTGACGGCGACGCCGCCGCGGGCGTGGCGCTCAGCCGCGAGGCCGCCGCGTTCTGGCGCGAACGCTGGCAGGGCGAAAGCTTCATGGCCATCGGCATGCAGGATCCAGTGTTAGGCCCACCGTTCATGCGCGCGCTGCAAGGGCAAATCCGTGGCTGCCCGGCGCCGCTGGAAGTGCCCGAAGCCGGCCATTTCGTGCCCGAGTGGGGCGCGCCGATTGCCCAGGCCGCGCTCAAGCACTTCAAGCTCTGACCCGCCACGCTGCCCGATGCGCGACACCATTGAGTTCTATCTTCGCCAGTGGCTGGACGTTGAAGCCCTGTGTGCGCGCGAGCGTTTTGCCGAGCATTCGTGGGACACCTTCAGTGCCGTGCTCGACACCTGCGAGCGCATCGCGCGCGAAAAGTATGCGCCGTTCAACCGGCTCATCGACACCGAAGAGCCGCGCTTCGATGGCGACAAGGTCATCCTGCCGCAGGCCACGCACGCGGCCTGGCAGGCGTATGCCGAGTCGGGCATGCTGGCGGCCGCGCAAGACCACGCCATTGGCGGCATGCAATTGCCTTACACGCTCGAAGCATCGGCCAACGCGTTCTTTGCCAAAGCCTCGGTGAGCATCAGCGCGGGCCTGCTCACCGTGGGCAACGCCAACTTGTTGATGGCGCACGGCACGCCGGCGCAGCAGCGCGTGTTCGCGCTGAATGAATTCAGCGGCCGCTGGTCGGGCACCATGTGCCTGAGCGAGCCGCAGGCCGGCTCGTCGTTGAGCGACGTAACCACCCGCGCCGTGCCCGACGGCGCCGCATTCGAAGCCGACGCGCTGGGCCCACGCTACCGGCTCAAGGGCAACAAGATGTGGATCAGCGCCGGCGAGCACGAGATCACTGAAAACATCATCCACCTCGTGCTGGCCAAGATTCCGGGGCCCGACGGCAAGCTGGTGCCGGGAACGCGCGGCATCTCGCTGTTCATCGTGCCGAAGAAGCTGGTTAACGAAACCGGTGAGCTGACGGGTGAGCGCAACGACGTGGCGCTGGCCGGGCTGAACCACAAGTGCGGCTGGCGCGGCACCACCAACACGCTGCTCAACTTTGGCGAAGGCCGGTTCACGCCCGGCGGCGCCGCTGGAGTGAAGCTGGACAGCACCTTGCAGGGTGCTGTGGGTTACCTGGTGGGCAGGCCAGGCGAAGGCCTGCGCTGCATGTTCCACATGATGAACGAGGCGCGCATCGGCGTGGGCATGGCCGCCACCATGCTGGGCATGGCGGGCTATGAAGCCTCGCTGGCCTATGCCCGCCAGCGGCCGCAGGGCAGAACGATGCAGGCGCGCGGTGCCGGTGGCGCCGCGGATGGCCCTTCCGGCAAAGACCCGGCCGCGCCGCAAGTGCGCATCATTGAGCACGCCGATGTGAAGCGCATGCTGCTGGCGCAGAAGGCCTATGCCGAAGGCGCGCTGGCGCTGGAGCTGTATTGCGCGCGGCTGGTCGATGAACAGCATACGGGCGAGAGCACGGCGGCGAAGGAAGCCGCGCTGCTGCTCGACATCCTCACCCCCATCGCCAAGAGCTGGCCCAGCGAATGGTGCCTGGAGGCCAATTCACTGGCCATCCAGGTGCACGGCGGTTACGGCTACACGCGCGACTTCCCGGTGGAGCAGTACTGGCGTGACAACCGCCTGAACATGATCCACGAGGGCACGCATGGCATCCAGGGGCTCGACCTGCTCGGCCGCAAGGTGGTCATGCAAGGCGGGGCCGCGTTGAAGCTGCTGGCCACGCGCGTCGCCGCCACGGTGGCAGCGGCCGCGCAAAAACCCGGCCTGGCCACCCAGGCGGCCGCCTTGGCCGGCGCGATGCAGCGCCTGGTCACGGCCACCCAGGCGGCCTGGTCTGGCGGCGAGCCGGAAGAAACGCTGGCCAACGCCACTCCGTATTTGCAAGCCTTTGGCCATGTGGTGCTGGCCTGGATTTGGTTGGATGTCTGCCGTGTGGCGCAGGCCGCGCCGGCCAGCGACTTCACGGCCGGCAAGCATGCCGCGATGCGCTATTTCTTCGACTACGAATTGCCCAAGATCGACGCCTGGCTGGCCCCAGTGGCCAGCCGCAACCCGGTGTGCCGCGAGATGCGCGACGCCTGGTTCTGAATGTCTGTCAATGTCTGTCAATGTCTGTCAATGAATGAAAAGCTGATCTGGCCCGCCATGTTCGGCGGCCTGTTGCTGGTGGCCGTGGGCCTGGCCTTGCTGCCGCAGGCCGTGGGCCTGGCCGCGCTGGTGCTGGTGGCTGGCGCCGTGTTGCTGGTGTACGGTGTGGCCGGGATCTGGTGGCGTTCGCGCCAGGGGCCGTGATTTTTTAAGGAGAAGTTTGATGAGCACGAATGTCAAAAAATTGTTCGACCTCACCGGCCAGGTCGCCTTGGTCACAGGCGGCTCGCGCGGGCTGGGCTTGCAGATCGCCGAAGCCCTGGGCGAGGCCGGCGCCCGCATCATGATCACGGCGCGCAAGGCCGATGAACTGGAAGCCGCCAGCTCGCACTTGCAGGGCCTGGGCATCGACACACGCTGGGTCGCGGCTGACGCCTCTGACCCCGTGCACATCCAGCGCGTGTGCGACGAAGCCCTGCAGCGCATGGGCCCGGTGGACATCCTGGTCAACAACGCCGGCGCCACCTGGGGCGCGGCGGCGGAAGATTACCCGCTGGCGGCGTGGGACAAGGTGATGAACCTGAACATCCGCGGCATCTTCCTGATGAGCCAGGCCATCGGGCGCAGCAGCATGATCCCGCGCCGGCATGGCCGCATCATCAACGTGGCCAGCATCGCCGGCTTGTCGGGCTCGCACGAGTCCATCAAGTTCATCGCCTACACCACCAGCAAGGGCGCGGTGGTGAACTTCACGCGCGGCCTGGCCGGTGAATGGGGCGGTTATGGCATCACGGTCAATGCCTTGGCGCCAGGCTTCTTCCCCAGCAAGATGACCAAGGGCATCCTGGCCGAACACGGCGTGGAAAACATGGCCGCCAAGGCGCCGCTGAAACGCATTGGCGATGATGATGATTTGAAAGGCGCCGCGCTGCTGTTTGCCAGCGCCGCGGGCAAGCACATCACGGGCCAGATCCTGGCGGTGGATGGCGGCGTGAGTGCCATCCATGGCGGCTGACGTTTCCGTGGCGAACGCCAAGCCGCAGTTCGCGGTCAACATTCCGTTTTCCAAACTGCTCGGGCTGGAACTGCTGCGCTTTGAAGACGGCTTGAGCGAAATTGCCATGGACGTTCGGCCCGACCTGTGCAACAGCTTTGCGGTGGCGCATGGCGGCGCGGTGATGACGCTGCTTGATGTGGCCATGGCGCACGCCGCGCGCACGCCGCCCCAACCCGGCGAAGCGGGCGACCGGCGCGGCATGGTCACCATCGAAATGAAAACCAGCTTCATGCGCCCGGCCACCGGCCGCGTGGTCTGCCGCGGCAAGCGCTTGCAGGCCACGCGCTCGTTCATGTTCTGCTAGGCTGAAGTGTTTAACGATCAAGATGAGCTGCTCGCCATGGCCACCGGCACCTTCAAGTTCCGCGGCAGCGCGGCCAAACCCACCCCTTCAGCGGAAGACCCTTCATGACCCTCACCAACCAGCAAATCCACCTTGTCTCGCGCCCCGTGGCCGAGGCCAGCAGCAACAACTTTGCGCTGGTTCAAGCCAGCGTGCCCGAGTTGGAAGACGGCCAGGTGCTGGTGCGCCACCACTTCATGAGCCTGGACCCCTACATGCGCGGGCGCATGAACGACAGCAAAAGCTATGCCGTGCCGCAGGCCCTGGGTCAGGTGATGGGCGGTGGCACGGTGGGCGAGGTGGTGGCGTCACGCCACGCCCAGTTTGCCGAGGGCGACAAGGTGGTCGGCATGGGTGGCTGGCAGCAGTATTCGGTGGTCAATGCCGGCCAGCCCGGCATGCTGCGCAAGGTGAGCACCAGCGGCGTGCCGTTGAGTGCGTACCTGGGCGTGGTGGGCATGCCCGGCGTCACCGCCTGGTACGGCCTGAACAAGATCATCGCGCCGC
>JAYUQE010000530.1:0-2667 GCA_043756905.1 Burkholderiales bacterium
CCGAATCACAACACTGGCGCCAGCGCGTGCAGCGCATCCTCGTCGTCGATTGCAGTGCTGCGACGCAAGTGCAGCGTGTCATGGCACGCTCGGGCTGGACGCAAGAAGCCGTGCAACGCGTGATCGACTTGCAAGCCTCGCGCCCCCAGCGCCGTGCCGTGGCCGATGCCGTGCTGTTCAACGACGGCTTGTCGCTGGCCGCCTTGCAGGCCCGGACGGCTGCCTTGTGGCAGCACTGGCACGCAGGGCGTTGATGACCACGCGCTCGCGCGGCCCAGCCTTGGGGCTGTGGAACAATTGTTGACTCATGCGCGTTGCGCGTGGCCCACCCGTTGCCGAAAGACGCGCCCTTGGTTCTGTACGAATACCCGTTCAACGAAGCCATACGCACGATGTTGCGCCTGGAGCACCTGTTCGAGCGCCTGGGCCAGCTGATACGGCGCGACACTGCGCTCGACCACCACTTTGCCCTGGCCACGCTGTTCGAGATCATGGATGTGTCGGCACGCGCCGATCTGAAGTCAGACTTGCTCAAGGAACTCGAGCGGCACAAGTTCCAATTGCAGGGCTACCGTGGCAATCCGAACATCTCAGAGGCCGCGCTGGATGACGTGATCGGCCGCATCGACCATTCTTTTCATGCGCTCAACCAGACGGCGGGCAAAGCCGGTCAGCCGCTCACCACCAACGAATGGTTGATGAGCATTCGTAGCCGCATCAGCATTCCTGGCGGAACCTGTGAATTCGACCTGCCGGCCTACTTCGCCTGGCAGCAACACGCGCCCGAAGCGCGGCGGGCAGACTTGCAAAGGTGGATCGCCGGGTTGCTGCCACTGGCCCAGGCGCTGCAAGTCTTGATTGGCCTTTTGCGCGACAGCGGCGCGGCGCAACGCGTGGCGGCAAGCAATGGGGTCTTTCAGCAAAGCCTGCCTGCGGGCAAGGCCTATCACCTGATCCGCGTCCGGCTAGACGCCGCGAACGACATCGTTCCCGAAATTTCTGGCCACCGGCTGATGGTGATGGTGCGGCTGATGCGCGCCGATGCCGAGGGCCGGCTCAAACCGCTCAACGCGGACGCGAGCTTCGAGCTCACACTCTGTGCATGACCGGCCGGCAAGACCCCAAACCGCCCATCGTGCGTTGCCCACGCTGCCGCAAGGAAACGCCTTACAGCACCGGCAACCCGGCGCGCCCGTTTTGCAGCGAGCGCTGCCGCAGCATCGATCTGGGTGCCTGGGCCAGCGAACGTTTCCGGGTTGAAGACCCATTGCCGCAGGACGATCAAGAAGGCCCAACGCGCCAGTAGCGCGGTCACTGCCGGCACATTGCCGCTGAGATTGATTGCGCCCGTGCTTGTTTTGACAACGCTCGTCCCTATAATCTGTCTTGCTAGCACTCGACCGCGTTGAGTGCTAACAGCCGATGAGCGGCAACGCTGCTTCCGGCAACCAAGCATTGTTAATGTGCGCCAACTTTCAATGTTGGTCATTTTCAGTCTCACTTTAGCTACATAGGAGATGCTATGAAACTTCGTCCCTTGCACGATCGCGTGGTCGTCAAGCGCCTGGAACAGGAAACTAAAACCGCTTCCGGCATCGTCATTCCCGACAACGCGGCTGAAAAGCCCGATCAAGGCGAAGTGCTTGCCGTGGGCCCCGGCAAGCGCACCGACAAGGGCGACTTCGTGGTGCCCAACGTCAAGGTGGGTGACCGCGTGCTGTTCGGCAAATACAGCGGCCAGACCGTCAAGGTCGATGGCGACGAACTGCTGGTGATGCGCGAGGAAGACCTCTTCGCCGTTGTCGAGAAATAAGAGTTCGTCTACCAATCAAGGAGAAATACACATGGCAGCAAAAGACGTCATCTTCGGTTCCGACGCCCGCCACCGCATGGTGGAAGGCGTGAACATTCTGGCCAACGCGGTCAAGGTCACTCTCGGGCCCAAGGGCCGCAACGTAGTGCTCGAGCGCAGCTTCGGCGCCCCCACCGTCACCAAAGACGGTGTCTCGGTGGCCAAGGAAATCGAGCTCAAAGACAAGCTCCAGAACATGGGCGCGCAGATGGTCAAGGAAGTTGCTTCCAAGACCAGCGACGCTGCCGGCGACGGTACCACCACCGCCACCGTGCTGGCCCAGAGCATCGTGCGCGAAGGCATGAAGTACGTGGCCGCGGGCATGAACCCGATGGATCTGAAACGCGGCATCGACAAGGCCGTGCTGGCCCTGGTTGCCGAGCTGAAGAAGGCCTCCAAGGCCACCACCACGAGCAAGGAAATCAGCCAGGTCGGTGCGATCTCTGCCAACGCCGACGAATCCATCGGCCAGATCATCGCCAAGGCGATGGACAAGGTGGGCAAGGAAGGCGTGATCACCGTTGAAGACGGCAAGAGCCTGGACAACGAGCTCGACATCGTTGAAGGCATGCAGTTCGACCGCGGCTACCTCAGCCCCTACTTCATCAACAACCCCGAGAAGCAAAGCGCGATCCTTGAGAACGCGTATGTGCTGCTGTACGACAAGAAGATCAGCAACATCCGCGACCTGCTGCCCACGCTGGAGCAAGTGGCCAAGAGCGGCCGCCCGCTGCTGATCATTGCCGAAGAAGTCGAAGGCGAGGCCCTGGCCACACTGGTGGTCAACACCATCCGCGGCATCCTGAAGGTCGTGG
>JAYUQE010000531.1:0-2659 GCA_043756905.1 Burkholderiales bacterium
TGGCCGGCGTGCAAGACAGCGCCAGCCAGTTCGTGCAGCTCACCTACCTGTTCACGCTCAAGCCCGACCTGCTGCAACCGGGCCGCTCACTCGAAGTGCCATTGGCGCTGCCCAGCAATGTGGACCGATGGGTGTACGACGTGCTGGCGCGCGAAGTGCTCGACACGCCGATGGGCCCGATCGAGACCTTTCACGTCAAGCCGCGGCGCGACACCCGCCCGGGCGGTGACCTGGTGGCCGAGGTCTGGTTTGCGCCGTCGTTGCAGTACCTGCCCGTGCGCATCAAGATCAGGCAAGACGCCGAGACCTTTGTCGACCTGATGCTGCAACGCGCGCCGCAGCAGGCGCGGAAGGAATAGCGGCCCCAGCGTCTCAGCTGCGCTCGATGTGGCGCGCGGCGTAGTCTGCCGCGGCCTGCGCGCCGCGCGCGTTGCCGATGATGCTGCGCGCCAGTTCCAGCAGCGGGCGCAGTTCTGCCAAGGTGGTGGTGCGTTCCATTTTCATGGCCAGGGCTTCGGACATCGGGCCCACCAGGTCGATGAAGTTGCGCACGGCCGCTCCGCGGCGTTGTTCAAACGTGCGTGGCGGCGGCGGTGCCGGCGGGGCGGGGCGAGGTGCAGCCTTGTCCAGGCTCACCGCCACCACCTCGATGAACTGCGCGGCTTCCAGCTCGGCCAGCAACTCCGGCGCACCGGGCAGCATCTTGGCGAACTCGTCATGGCTGCGCCGGCCGTCGACCAGGATCAACACCTGCCGCAGCCGTGGCTGCAGGCGGTTCGCGCGGGTCTCGACTTCGGTTTGACCCTTGACCGTCTTGCGATAGGTGGTTGCCATGTGCAGGGGGGAGTTTGCGCCAGCGTGGGGATGCGCAACATCCCAACAACCGGCGATTCGACAGCGCAGCGCTGCCGCCGCAGCGAGCTTACAGCCGGAAACGCCAATCTGAGCGCTCCCGCGGTTTGGATATCGGCCCCGATCGGCCCACCACGAAAGCCGGGCTGCGCGCCAGGCCCTTGAAAGGTGACTTTTTGGTCACCAACACCGTGGCGGGCTGCAAGTTTGCCGCAGGTATGCCGAAAGCCTGGGCTGCGCTAGCCACGCCAGCCACTGTGGGCCGGCGCATCGGCGCCATGCGCCATACCAAGGCTCCTCTTGACCTTCCATCAGCATAGCAAGATCTTCGTTGCCGGCCACCGCGGCATGGTCGGCAGCGCGCTGGTGCGCCGGCTGTGCGCCGGCGGCCACACCAACCTGCTGCTGCGCAGCCGCGCCGAGCTGGACCTGTGCAACCAGGCCGCCGTGCACGAATTCCTGGCGCGCGAACAGCCCGGCTACATCGTCATCGCCGCGGCCAAGGTCGGCGGCATCCTGGCCAACGACCGCTATCGAGCCGACTTCATCCACGACAACCTGATGATCGAGGCCAACCTCATCCACGGTGCCCACGCCGCGGGTGTGCAGCGGCTGATGTTCCTGGGTTCGAGCTGCATCTACCCGCGCGACTGCGCGCAGCCGATCAAGGAAGAGTATTTGCTCACCGGGCCACTGGAAGACAGCAACTCGGCCTATGCGCTGGCCAAGATTGCCGGCATCGCGTTGTGCGACGCCTTCAACCGCCAACATGGCCGCCAGTACGTGAGCGTGATGCCCACCAACCTGTACGGCCCCCACGACAACTACGACCTGCAAACCAGCCACGTGCTGCCCGCGCTGCTGCGCAAGGCGCATGAAGCCAAACAGCAAGGTGCAGCGGAACTGGTGGTGTGGGGGAGTGGTACGCCGCGGCGCGAATTCCTGCATGTGGACGACCTGGCCGACGCCTGCGTGATGCTCATGCAACAAGGCTACGCCGGCCCCTTGCTCAATGTGGGCACGGGGGTGGACGTGACGATTGCCGAACTGGCCCGCCAGGTGGCCGCGGCGGCGGGCTTCGCGGGCCGCATCGTGTTCGACGCCAGCAAACCCGACGGCACGCCGCGCAAGCTGCTCGACGTGAGCCGCCTGGCCGCGCTGGGCTGGCGCGCACGCATCACCCTGGCCGATGGCATCGCCAGCACCTACGCCAGCGCCCCCTTTCACACCAAGAACACCGCAACGCAAGAGGAACAGGCATGACCCGCAAACGAGCCCTCATCACCGGCGTCACTGGCCAGGACGGCGCCTACCTGGCCGAACTGCTGCTGGCCAAGGGCTATGAGGTGCATGGCATCAAGCGCCGCACCAGCCTGTTCAACACCGACCGCATCGACCACATCTATCAAGACCCGCACACCGACAACCCGCGCTTCAAGCTGCACTACGGCGACCTGACCGATTCAACCAACCTGATCCGCATCGTGCAACAGGTGCAGCCCGACGAGATCTACAACCTGGCTGCCATGAGCCACGTGGCGGTGAGCTTCGACACGCCCGAATACACGGCCAATGCCGATGGGCTGGGCACGCTGCGCATGCTGGAAGCCATCCGCATCCTGGGCCTGGAAAAGAAGACCCGTTTCTATCAAGCCAGCACCAGCGAGCTGTATGGCCTGGTGCAGGAAACGCCGCAGCGCGAGACCACGCCGTTCTACCCGCGCAGCCCCTACGCCGTGGCCAAGCTGTACGCCTACTGGATCAGTGTCAACTACCGCGAGGCCTATGGCCTGTATGCCTGCAACGG
>JAYUQE010000532.1:0-6945 GCA_043756905.1 Burkholderiales bacterium
GTTCAGGCGTTGCAGGCTCAGCAGCACCTGGCGGCCGCTGTCGTCGGGCACGCTGCCGCCCACCAGGCCGGTGTTGCCGCCTTGCGGCACCACGGCCACACCGTGCGCGGCGCAGGCCTGCATCACGGCCACCACGTCTGCCGTGCTGCCCGGCCGCACCACGGCCAGGGCGCGGCCACGGTAGCGCTTGCGCCAATCTTGCTCGTAAGCCGTGAGGTCGCCGCCGGCCAGCACCTGGGCACCACCCACAGCGGCGCGCAGGCGGGCGATCAAATCGCTCACGGGTGACCCTTGAACAGCACCAGCCGGATATGCCAGGCACAGGCCACGAACAGCGTCAGCGCCAGCGCCACTTCGGCCAGGGCCAGGTGGGCCGACAGGCCCAAGTCGCCGAAGCCGCGCACCGCGCCTTCGGCCACGTACAACCACACAGCCAGGCTCAGCCAGCGAAACGTATACAGCCGCTGCTTCAACAGGCCCGGCAAGCCCAGCAGCAGCGGCAGCACCTTCACGGCCAGCGTGCCGCGCCCGGTGGGCGCCAGCCACAGCTCCCAGGCCAGGCCCAGCAGCACCAGCGCCACCAAAGTGGCCAGGGCAAGTTGGCCGGGGCGGGTGGGCCGATCCAGCGTCGTTGTTGAACTCATGCGGCATCATAGCCAGCGTGACCAAGCCCTTGATCAACCCGGAGCTGTGGCGTGCGCGCGGTGAAGAACTGCTGCAAACGCTGCGCGACTGGCCTTGGTTCGAGACGCTGCGCACGCTGCGCCAGCGCTTTCGCGAAGATCACCTGGGCGTCACTGCCGGCAGCCTGACCTTCACCACCTTGATCGCCCTGGTGCCGCTGATCACGGTGATGCTGGCGCTGTTTTCCGCCTTTCCCATGTTCGCCTCGGTGCAACAGGTGTTGCAGGAATACTTCCTGCAAAACCTGGTGCCCGAAAGCATCGCCAAGCCGGTGCTGCAGGCGTTGACGCAATTTGCCAGCAAGGCCACGCATCTGGGCACGGCCGGCCTGCTGTTGCTGGTGGCCACGGCGCTGGCCTTGATGCTCACCATCGACCGCACGCTCAACGCCATCTGGCGCGTGCCCAAGCCGCGCCCGATCGCGCAGCGCGTGCTGGTGTACTGGGCCGCGCTCACGCTGGGCCCGCTGCTGCTCGGGCTTAGCCTGAGCATCACCTCGCTGGCGGTGTCGGCCTCGCGCGGGCTGGTCGGCGCCATGCCGGGCACGTTGAGCCTGCTGCTCGATGTGTTCGAGTTCTGCCTCTTTGCCGCGGCCGTGTCGGGCCTGTTCCACTACGTGCCCAACACCCACGTGCGCTGGCGTCATGCCGTGGCCGGCGGCCTGTTCGTGGCCGTGGGCTTCGAGCTGGCCAAACGCGGGCTGGGTTGGTACGTGCGTTCGGTGCCCGGCATTGCCGCCATCTACGGCGCCTTTGCCACGGTGCCCATTCTCTTGCTCTGGGTGTACCTGGGCTGGGTCATCATGTTGCTGGGCGCGGTGGTGGCGGCCTATGCGCCAAGCCTGCAACTGCGCGTGGTGCGCCTGCCCATGCATGCCGGCCGGCGTTTCAGCCTGGCGCTGGCGGTGCTGCGCGAATTGGCGCTGGCGCGCGGCCACGCCAGCGCGGGCTTGTCGCTGCACCAGTTGGCGCAGCGCTTGCGCATCGACCCTTTGCAGATCGAACCTGAATTGCAAGACCTGCACGACCTGGGCTGGGTGGCTGCGCTCGATGAAGCCGGCGAGCAGCGCCAGGTGCTGTTGTGCGAACCGGCCACGACCTCGGCCAAGCCGCTGATCGATGCGCTGCTGCTCAAGCCCAATGCGCACGCCGCGGCCTTCAGCCGGCGCGCGGGCCTGGCGAACTTCACGCTGGCGCAACTGCTCGATGCCCCCGAAAGCCCCACACCATGACCGCACCCCTGGCCGGCGTGCGCGTGCTCGACCTCACGGCCGTGCTGTCGGGCCCCCTGGCCACGGCGATGCTGGCCGAGCAGGGGGCGCAGGTCATCAAGGTCGAGCCCTTCGAAGGCGACACGGCGCGCCGCGTGGGCCCGGCCAAGGGCGACATGTCGGCCATGTTCATCACCGCCAACCGCGGCAAGCGCTCGCTGGCCTTGAACCTGAAGGTGGCCGCGGCGCGCGAGGTGGTGAAACAGCTCGCCCGACAGGCCGACGTGATGGTGGAGAACTTTCGCCCCGGCGCCATGCTGCGCCTGGGCCTGGGGCAGGCGGCGATGCGCGCGCTGAACCCGCGGCTGATTTATGTCTCGATCAGCGGCTTTGGGCAAACCGGGCCGGCGGCGCAGGGCCGGGTGTATGACGCCGTCATCCAGGCTGCCAGCGGCGTGGCCGCGTCACACCCCAATGCCCACACCGGCGAGCCCACGCTGCTGGCCACCCTGGTGTGCGACAAGCTGGCTGCGCTGACGGCCGCGCAAGCCATCAGCGCGGCGCTGTTCGCGCGCGAACGCGACGGCCAGGGCCGGCACATCGAGCTGTCCATGCTCGACGCCGCCGTGGCCTTCCAGTGGCCCGACGCCATGTACAACCATGTCTTTGTCGACGAGCCGCCGCCGCCGTACCCCGAAATCGGCCGCACGCTCAAGCCCTGGCGCACCCGCGACGGCTTTGTGGCCACCATGTCGCCGCAGCAAGATGAATTTGCAGCCCTGTGCACCGGCCTGGGCGTGGCCGAGTTGCTGCACGACCCGCGCTTTGCCACCTTGGCCGCGCGGGCCCGCCATGGCGCCGAATTGCGCGCCTTGATCGAGCCGAGCATGGCCTTGCACGACAGCGCCGAGCTGGTGCAACGCCTGCGCGCTGCCGGCGTGCCGATCGCGCGCATCAATGCTCGTGGTGAAGTGCTGAACGACCCGCAGGTGCAGCACAACGGCAGTTGGGCAGAGATCGATCACGGCCGCCTGGGCCGCGTTCGCCTGCCGCGCGGCGCAGCGCGCTTCATGCCGCAAGGTGATGACGCGGCGCAGGAGCCAGAGGCGCCGCAGACCGCACCCCACCTGGGTGAACACACCGAGGCCGTGCTGCGCGAACTGGGGCATGACGCTGCGGCCGTGCAGGCGCTGCGCGCCGCCGGGGCGATTCTGTAGGGGCTTTGGCCCCGGTGTCGCGCTTCAGCCCGCGGCCGCCGAGCAGTGCCACGCGCGGTCACCGCCGGCACGCTTGGCCGCGTACAGGGCCGTATCGGCCAATTGCAGCAGTTGCAAGGGCAGGGTTGAATCGGCGGGCGACAGCGCGTAGCCAATGCTGGCGCTGACGCGGCACTGCGGTGGCAGCCCCGCGCCGCAGGCCCGCACCGCGGCCAGCAGGTGGCCGGCCAACACCTGGGCGCCCGGTGCATCGCCCACCGCGGCCAGCACCAGGAATTCGTCGCCACCAAAGCGGCCCACGCAATCGTTGGCGCGCACGGCGCCTTGGAGCGCGCGGGCCACGGCCACCAGCAGCGTGTCGCCCGCGGCGTGGCCCAGCACATCGTTGACGGCCTTGAAGCCGTCGAGATCGACGAAGAACAGCGCCATCGGCTCACCGCTGCCGGCCAGGCCGATGCGGTCCATCATGGCGCGGCGGCTGAAGGCATCGGTGAGTTCGTCGCGCTCCACGCTGCGCCGCAGCCGTTCCTGCGCCAAGGTGATGTCATGCACGTCCACCGTCACCGTGTACACGCCGGCCACCTTGCCTTCGGCGTCGAAGTGCGGGGCGTAGGTGCTGCGCAGCCAGCGCGGCCCTTGCGGCAGGCGCGGCACCAGGCGCAGGTACTGCGCCGTCTCGCCGGCCAGGGCGCGCTCGTAGTACGGCCGATGGCGGGCCCAGCGGGCCTCGCCGTGGGCCTGGCGGATGTGCTGGCCCAGCAGTTCATCGGCGCGCCGGCCCATGGTTTGCGAATAGGCGCGGTTGACCAGGCGGTAGACCATGCTGCGGTCGACATAGGTCAACGGAAAGGGAATGTTGTCCACCAACTGGGCGAACTCGTGGCCTGCCGCGTTGCTGGCGGCCAGGCTCGCCGGTGCCGCCGCACCGCCCTGGGTGGCTTCAGCGGAGAGGTTGCGCGGTTGGAGGGGGGTGGCAGTCATGGCAGGCCAGCGATACTGACACCGCCCACATGAGCCGTCCACACCCTCTGAAGGGTGAGTTCCTGCGCTGCATCAAGCCAGCGCTTCGCGCAACGCGGCCAGCACTGCGTCGGGCACTTCATGCATCATGTTGTGGCCCGCCGGCACCAGGTGAACGCGCGCGTTCAATGCCGCGGCCAGCACGTTGCTCAGCCGCGGTGGTGTCATCTGGTCGGCCTGGCCGAGGATGAAACTGCTTGGGCAAGCAACCTTTGCCGCGGCTTGCAGGCCGGCTTGGTAGCGGTCGCACAGGCTGAACTCGTGGTGGAACAGGTTGCCGGCCGGGTACGCACCTTGCACGCGCCGCATCAGCGTGCGATTGGCGCCGTGCAACCACATGCCAGGGCCGGGGAACGACGGCTTGGCGGCCAGCCCGGCGTACGACCAGGCATTGACCTGGTCAATCGCGCGCAACGGCTCGGCCAGCGCCGTTTCCAGCAAGGCCGCGGCAACGGGCATGGGGTAGGCGGTGCCCAACATCACCAGGTGGCTGGCGCGTTGCGGCGCGCGCGCGGCGGCTTCCAGCACGATCAACGAGCCCATGCTGTGGCCCACCAGCGCGGCGCGTTCAACGCCGGCCGCGGTGAGCACGGCCAGCAACCAATCGGCCGCTTCCTCCACGCTGGCCAGCGCCGGCCCGGCACTGCGCAGGTGGCCGGGCAAGTCCAGCGCCAGCACGCCGTGGCCGTGGTGCGCGCACCAGCGTGCCAGCAGGGCCCAACCGCTGTGGTCGTGCAAGGCGCCATGCACGAACACCACGCAAGGCAGGCCAGGGTTGAAGGGCTTGCCGCCGGTGTAGGCGTACACGGTGCGGCTGTTAACCTGGAGTTCCATCAGACGCTCCGGCTCGCCGCCTTGAGGCCGCGTTTGAGGTCGTCGATCAGATCATCGGCGTCTTCCAGCCCGATCGACAGGCGGATCGTGCCGGGCCCGATGCCGGCCTGCACCAGCGCCGCATCGTCCATGCGGAAATGCGTGGTGGAGGCCGGGTGGATCACCAGCGAGCGGCAGTCACCCACGTTGGCCAGGTGCGAGAACAGCTTCAGCGCTTCGATGAAGGCCTGGCCCTGGGCGCGGCTGCCCTTGAGCGTGAAGCTGAACACTGCGCCGCAGCCGCGTGGCAGCAGCCGTTTGGCCAAGGCATGGCTTGGGTGGCCGGGCAACTCGGGGTAGGCCACGCTTTCAACACCAGGTTGCGCTGCCAGAAACTCAACCACCTTGCGTGTGTTGTCGACATGCCGCGCCATGCGCAACGGCAGCGTTTCAATGCCCTGCAAGATCAGCCAGGCCGAGTGCGGGCTCAGGCAGGCGCCAAAGTCGCGCAGGCCTTCGCGCCGCGCGCGCAGCAAGAAGGCCCCGACCGAGCTTTCTTCGGCGAACACCATGCTGTGAAAGCCACTGTACGGGGCGGTTAACTCCGGGAATCGCGCGCTGGCCTGCCAGTCGAAGGCGCCGCTGTCGACCAGCACGCCGCCGATCACCGTGCCGTGCCCACCCAGGAACTTGGTGGCTGAATGGAACAGCAAGTCAGCGCCCAGTTCGAACGGCTTCATCAGCCAGGGCGTGGTGAAGGTTGAATCCACCAGCAGCGGCAGGCCGGCCTCATGCGCGATGGCGCTGACGCTGGGAATGTCCAGCACATCGAGCGCGGGGTTGCCCAGCGTTTCGCCAAACAGCAGTTTGGTGGTGGGGCGGATGGCGCCGCGCCAGGCATCCACATCGCCCGGCTTGACGAAGGTGGTGTCGATGCCGAAGCGCTTGAGCGTGTAGCTCAGCAGGTTGTGCGAGCCGCCATACAGCGCCGAGCTGGCCACGATGTGCGAGCCGGTGCCGGCCAGGGTGCAAATGGCCAGGTGCAGCGCGGCCTGGCCGCTGGCCGTGGCCAGTGCGCCGGCGCCGCCTTCGAGTGCGGCCATGCGCTCTTCGAGCACGGCATTGGTGGGGTTGCTGATGCGGCTGTAGACATGGCCCGAGGCTTCCATGTTGAACAGCGAAGCCGCGTGTTCACTGTTCTTGAAGACGAAGCTCGTGCTCAGGTGGATGGGCAGCGCCCGTGCGCCGGTGGCCGGGTCGGGCGCAGCGCCCGCATGCAAGGCCAGGGTGTCGAACCCGGGGTCTGAGTAACCGGCCATGGCGTGGACTTCGATGTTTTTGTAGCGGAATTGTGGGCTATATTGGCCCATCGATTGCACCTGGGGCCTGTGATGAAAGTCAGCGACATCCTGCGCGTCAAGGGCAGCTCCCTGTACACCACCACGCCCGACGGCGGCCTGGCCGATGCGCTGAACATCATGGCCGAAATGGACATCGGCTCGCTGGTGGTCATGAGCCACGGCGAACTGGTCGGCATGCTCACCTTCCGCGAAGTGGTGGTGGCGGTGGTGAAGAACGGCGGCATGGTGGGCGGGCTGAAGGTCGGCGTGGTGATGGACGACGCGCCGCTGACCTGCACGCCTGAGACCGAAATGGACGAAGTGCGCCGCATGATGTTGCAGCGCCATGCGCGCTACATGCCGGTGGTTGATCAGCGCACGCTGATGGGCGTGATTTCTTTCTACGACGTGGCCAAGGCCGTGGTCGACGCGCAAGACTTCGAAAACCGCATGCTCAAGGCCTACATCCGCGACTGGCCGGTTGACGAGTCTGACGCAGAGCAAAAGGCCGGTTAAGTCAGAGCCTGTTAACGAATCCGGCGTGCCCGAGCGGGTGCTCCAGCCGGTGTCGATCTAGGCGCAAAGCACAGCCATAGCTCGGGCTATGGCGAGCATTTGCAACGACGAGCGGCGCCGGCTGGGGCGGCCGAGCGGGTGTGCT
>JAYUQE010000533.1:0-6942 GCA_043756905.1 Burkholderiales bacterium
CAACACCGCTTGCAGGCAGGCGTCGTACCCGGCGCGTGCGCCCAGGAACTTGGCGGCGTTGGCCTCGGCGCCGCAGGGCAGTTTGCGGTCGTACATCCAAGCGCCTTTCAGCGTCATGGCCCAGGCGGCCTCCAGCGCCATCCAGCGTTCGGCCAATGGGTGCTGGATGCCCTGGTTCTGGCCGATGGGCCGGTCGAACACGATGCGTTCGCGCGCGTATCGCGTGGCCCGGCGCAGCGCGTCCTGGCCAATGGCAATGGCCTCGGCCGCCACCAGCAAACGTTCAGGGTTCAGGCTGTGCAGGATCTTGCTGAAGCCCTGGCCTTCGGCGCCGATCAAGTCTTCTTCGGGGATAAACAGGCCGTCGATGAAGATGGCGTTGCTGTCCACCGCCTTGCGGCCCATCTTGGGAATGCGCCGCACCTCGATCTTGCTGCGGTCGAGGTCGGTATAGAAGATGCTTATGCCGTCGGTGGGTTTGGCGCAGTCTTCTAACTTCGTGGTGCGTGTCAGCAGCATGATCTTGCTCGCCACTTGCGCGGTGCTGGTCCACACCTTTTGCCCGTTCACCATATAGCCGCCCGGCACCTTTTGCGCAAAGGTCTTGATGGCCGTGGTGTTCAGCCCGGCGTCGGGCTCGGTGAAGCCGAAGGCGCATTGGTCCAGGCCCTGCACCAGGCGCGGAATCCAGCGCGCTTTCTGTTCAGGCGTGCCGAACACCACGATGGGGTGCGGGCCGAACAGGTTGATGTGCACCGTGCTGGCCGCCGCCATGCCGCCGCCATGGCTGGCCACCTCATGCAGCATGACCACGGCTTCGCTCACGCCCAGCCCGGCGCCACCATATTCCGTGGGCATGGTTAGGCCCAGCCAGCCGGCTTGGGCAAAAGCGCGGTGGAATTCACGCGGGAACTGACCGTCATCGTCACGCGCCAGCCAATACTCGTCGTCAAAGCGCTTCATCACCGCGGCCACGCCCTCGCGCACCGCGCGCTGGTCTTCGCTGACAGTGAAGTCCATCGTTAATCTCGCTGAGCCAGGGTGCGGAACGCTTGCGTGAGGTGCGGCTTGTCGATCATGGCGCCATCCAGGTTCAGCGTGCCGGCATCGGGCTGCGCGGTGAAGGCATCGACGATGCGCTGCGCATGGGCCAGCTCGGCGGCACTGGGCGAATAGGCTTCGTTGAACACGGGCACCTGGTCGGGGTGGATGGCCATGCGGCCGCGGTAGCCGCGCCGGCGCGAGGCGCGGCTGCTGGCCACCAAACCAGCCGTGTCGCGGAAGTCGGCGTGAATGGTGTCGATGGGCGGCACGCCGGCGGCCGCTGCCGCGCACAGGCACAGCGAGCTGGCCAGTTCATACAGCGGCGAATAGGCGCCGTTTTCATCGCGGTTGGCCAGCGCGCCGATGGCGGCCGACAAATCTTCAGCACCCCAGGTCACCGCGGCCAGGCGCGAGCCGTGTTGCGCAAAAGCCTGCCCGTAGCTGCCCATGTTGAGCATGGCCGCGGCGGTTTCGGTGGCCACGGGAATGATCTTCACGCTGCCCACGGCCAAGCCGGCGCGGGCCTCCAGCGCATCCAGGCAATGGCTCAGGCGCAGCACATCGGCCGCGCTGTTCGGCTTGGGCAGCATGATGCCGGCCAGGCCCGGTACCACCACGCCGGCCAGGTCGGCCATGGCGCCGGCGGTGTCGAGCGGGTTGATGCGAACGAACAGGCGCGCCGCGGCGCTGGCCGCGTTGGCCGTGATGAATTCGGCCGCCATGCCGCGCGCAATGGCCTTGCGCGATTCGGCCACCGCGTCTTCCAGATCAAGGATCAACACATCGGCCGGGCTGCCTAAACCCTTGGCGAGCTTGCGTTCGCTGTCGGCGGGAACGAACAACAACGAGCGCAATTTCATGATGCAGGCTTCCTCAGCATCAGCGCCTGGCGCGTGCACACGCAGACCTCTTCACCGCGCTGGTTCAGGCCCTGGTGATGGAAGGTCACGATGCCGGCGTTCGGGCGGCTGTTGCTGGCGCGCAGCTCTTTCACGGTGGTGCGCGCATGGATCGTGTCGCCATGGAACACCGGCTTGGGGAAGCGCGTGTCGCTCATGCCCAGGTTGGCCACCGTGGTGCCCAGCGTGGTGTCTTGCACTGAAAGGCCAATCACCAGGCCGAGCGTGAAGATGCTGTTCACCAGGGGCTGGCCGAACTCGGTGCCCTTGCAGTATTCAGCGTCGATGTGCACCGCGGCCGGGTTGTAGGTGGCGGCGTTGAACCAGACGTTGTCGGCCTCGGTCACGGTGCGGCGAATCTCATGCTCGAACACCTGCCCGACGCTGAATTCCTCAAACCATTTGCCTGCCATGTTGGTGCCCTTTGGTGTGCCGTTCCTATCGTACGCATGCGTACTATAGCCAGTTCATCGCGCGGGCATGCCCGGTAAAACCAGCCTGTGGTCGCTGGCCGTGTCCGGCAGCAGCGGCCCGCGGCGGAACACGCCGCTGGCGCGCAGGGCCAGTGCCGCATCAGCCCACACCAGGCCCTGCGAGAAGACCAGGTTCTTGGTCACTTTCAACACCTCGGCCTGCCCCTGCACCCAACTGCCCAGCGGTGCGGGCGCCATGAAGTCGAACTGCAAGCTGATGGTGGGCAAGAAGGTGCGCGGGATGTCGGATTGGTACTGCGCCACGGTGGAGATGAGGATGTCGGTGAACATGGCCAGCATGCCGCCGTGGCAGGTGTTGCCGGGGTTCACGTGTTGCGGGCCGACGCGAAAGCCGAGCTGCAAGTGCGCTTCGTGCCAGCGCGCGAACAGCGGGCCGTTGTGCGTGGCAAAGGCGCCGCCCACTTGCACGGCGATGAAACCTTCTGGTGCGTTGGCCGCGGTCGTCATAGTTGCCGTGCCATCTCGTCCCAGGCGTTGGCCAGCGTTGCGCGATGCTCGCTGGCCGCAATCGCAATCAAGGCTTGCGCGCGTGCATGCAACGACAGCCCGCGCAATTCCGCCACGCCATGCTCGGTGATCACCGCATCCACCAAGGCACGCGGCACAGTGCACAAGGCCTGCGCACCCAAGGCCGGCACGATGCGCGTGACCGCGCCGCGCTTGGCGGTGGCCTTGGCCGTTGCGGGCAGGCAGATCAACAAGCGCCCGCCCGGTGAACCCTGCGCGCCTTGCGCAAACGCCGGCAGCCCGCCCGCGCCGGCCTGGATGGCGCCGCCGGCGCGCTCGGCGTTGACCTGCCCGAACAGATCGACTTCCACCGCCGTGTTGATGGCCACGAAGCGCGGGATCGTGGCGATGCAGGCCGGGTCATGTGTGTGGCGCGCATCGCTCAGCCACAGCCCCGGCCATTGCGCCGCAACGGCATGCAAGGCGGCATCGCCCAGCACCACCCCCGTGGTGATGCGCGCACCGCCCTGCAGCGCGCCGGCCTGCCACAAACGCCAGGCTGCACCCGACACCATGCCGCCATGGATGCGCAGGCCGCGGTGATGCTGCAAGGCGCCGGCCAGCGCCAGCGGCACCGAGCCAATGCCGAATTGCAGCGTGTCGCCATCGCGCACCAGCGCGGCCACATGGGCGCCGATGCGCGCTTCCACCTCACCCGCCGCAGCTTCGTTGAATTCGAGCAAGGGTAGCTCGGCTTCAATCGCCACATCCAGCTCGCTCAGGTGCACGCGAAAACTGCCCGCCGTGCGCGGCAGGCGCGGGTTCAGGTGCGCCACGCGGCGTTTGGCACGCGGCCATGCGATGGGCAAAAAGTCGCTCACCATGCCGGCGCTGCAATAACCCTGCGCATCGGGCAGGCTGAGCTGGGCGATGGCCACATCGGGCGCCGGGCCTTCGCTGTAGTGGCGGGCGATGCCGCGGTAGTCCAGCGCCAGCAAGTCGGCGCGGCCACCGCCCAGCCCGGCTCGAATGGCGGGCGACATGAAGTGCGCTTCCTGTCGCGCATCGGGGTGCAGAGCCAGGTAGTCAGCGCGATCAATGCCGGGAAACTGCACGCCGCAGAAGGTGATGCCGGCGGCGCACTGCGGGTCGGCAGCGAGTTCTTGTGCCAGCAGCGCAGACTCGTTGCTCAGCGTGGGCACGAAGACGCGCTGCCCCGCGGCCAGCGTGTCAATCAAGCGCTTCATGTCGGGCTTGAAGTGACGTTTGATTCAGACCAGATCAGCGGCCCGCCACTCCACGCCGGGCTCACGCCGGCCAGGCAGGCGGCCACATCCAGGAACGCCGGGTCGCCAGCACCAGGCGCTGCGGCGCACTGCGCGGCCAGTGTGGCCTGCTCGGCTAACGGCAAGTTGCGCAGGCGCGGCAACACGGGCAGCGGCCCGGGCGTGGGCCAGGCCGTGGCCCACAGCTTGGCGGCCAAGGCTGCGGCGGCGTGCCCGGCGCTGCCCGTGGCGCCCACCACTTCCAGCACGCGGCCGTACTCGCCCATTGGCGCCAGCACGGCCTGCGGCAGTTCAGCGGCGGTGGCGTCTTCTTCCAGCACGCGCAGCGCCAGGTGCGTGCGCTCGCCGGTGCTTAAGCGAAGTTCCATCACATCGCCGGGCAGGTGCGTGTTCACCGATAGCGGCAGCTTGAGCTTGGCCAAGGCCCCGGCCCAGGCCTGGCGGGCCGGGCTGATGGCGCCGTGCGCAATCATTTCAATCGTTAGCCCTGCCGGCGCTGCCAGTTCGCGCTCGGCGCGCAAGCGTTCCAGAAACAGCGTGCGGATCATGCGCGCGGCCACCGGGCTGAACATCAGGCGCAGGAACTGGTTCATCTCCACGGCCGTGGCCTCGGCCAGGGGCAGGTGGGCGCCCTTCAAGACGCTGTCGCAAATGGCGCTGTAGGCCGGGTACAGCTCGTAGCGTTCGTCGCTCACACCTTGTTGCGCGGCGATGCTGCGCGCCGTGGCCTGGTTCCAGGCCGGCACGTCGGCCTGGGACAAGCGCTCGTACTTGTCTGCCGCAACATAGGGCTGGCCCTGTAGCGAACGCGCCAGCGCCTGCGCCTCATTCACCAACTGTGCCGCCGGCACGGCCGCATTGAAGATGCCCAGCTCCACCGCCGCGGCGGGGTTGATGGAGCGCCCGCCCAGCAGCAGATCCATCGCCGCGCCGAACGGCGCCAGGCGCGGCAAACGCTGCGTGCCGCCGGCGCCGGGCAGCAGGCCCCAGCGAACTTCAGGTGTGCCGAGCTGAATGCGCGCATCGTCAGCCACCAGGCGCTGGCGGCAAGCCAAGGCAAGTTCCAGGCCGCCGCCCAGGGCGATGCCGTTCACGGCCGCGACCCAAGGCTTTGCCGATTCCTCAAGCCGCACAAACATGCGGCCCAGCCGGCCGCAGGCGGCAAACATCTCGTCATGCGTGGCGCTGCGCGCCTGCTCGGTGTAGCCGCGCACCATCACCAAATCGGCCCCGGCCAGGAAGCTGGCTTTGCCCGAGGTGATGACCACGCTGTGTACCGCGGCATCGTTTTCGACTTGATCCAACAGCCGGTCCAGCGCATTCATCAGGCCAGCCGAGAACACATTCATCGTGCGCCCGGGCATGTTGATGCTGGCGGTGAGCACGCCGTCGGCGCCCAGGGTGGTGCTGATCAGATCCTCGGGGCGGTCTTCCATGCGTGCGCGCGTCCTGTGGAGCCGATGGACTGTTCAGTGAAGATACTTCTTGAAGTCCGGCTTACGTCTTTCGTTAAATGCCCGCACGCCTTCCTTGCTTTCTTCGGTTTGATAGAAGTGCTTCACCGTCTGGATGCCCTGGAAGCTGATGCCGCGGATGCTTTCGCTGTCGGCATTGAAGCTGCGTTTGGCGATGGTCAGCGCGGTGGGGCTCATCTCGTTGATCAAGGCGCACCACTTGTCTACTTCAGCGTCGAGCTGGTCGTGCGGCACCACCTTGTTCACCAGGCCCATTTCCTTGGCTTCAGCGGCGCTGTAGCGCTGGCAGGTGAACCACATTTCGCGCGCCTTCTTTTCGCCCACGATGCGCGCCAGGTAGGCCGTGCCCCAGCCCGGGTCGACCGACCCCACCTTGGGGCCGACCTGCCCGAAGCTGGCCTTCTCGCTGGCCAGGGTGATGTCGCAGATCGTGGCAAACACATTGCCCCCGCCGATGGCGAAGCCGGCCACGCGGGCGATGCTCACCTTGCGCAGGTCGCGCAGCGCGGTCTGCATTTCTTCAATCGGCATGCCCACCGTGCCGCGCGGGCCGTACAGGCCGCCTTCGCTCAGGTGCACCTTCTGGTCGCCGCCGGTGCAAAAAGCCTTGTCGCCCGCACCGGTGAGCACCATCACGTTGGCGCTGTGTTCTTCGTCGGCACGCCGCAGCGCATCAATCAACTCTTCGAGCGTCTGGTTGCGAAAGGCGTTGTAGACCTCGGGGCGGTTGATGGTGATGCGCACCACGCCGTCCTTCACTTCGAAGAGGATGTCTTTGTAGGCTTTGCTCATATTGTGCTCAGTGATCAGCTCAGTGATTTGATTCGTTAGGCACCAGCGCGCCCGATGATGGCAATGGCGCAGACGTTCTGGTGCGGGTGGCCACCCAGGTTCTGCGTCAGGCCGCGGTCCACCTGCTGCAACTGCCGTTCGCCGGCGCGGCCGTGGATCTGCAAATAGATCTCGTACACCATGCGCAGGCCCGAAGCGCCGATCGGGTGGCCAAAGCACTTCAGCCCACCGTCGGGCTGCACGGGCAGGGCGCCGCTGCGGTCGAAAACGCCGTCGAGCGCGTCGTGCACCACCCGGCCGGGTGCGCTGAATTGCAGGTCTTCCATCAGCACCGCTTCGGTGATGGAAAAGCAGTCGTGCACCTCGGCCATGTGAATCTGCTCGCGGGGGTTCGTGACCCCCGCACTCTTGTAGGCCCGCGCCGAGGCCTCGCGCGCGGTGGCGATGCTGGCGCCGTCCCAACTGTTGAAGCTTTGCTCCTCGCCGTTGCTGACCGAGACTTCCA
>JAYUQE010000534.1:0-2616 GCA_043756905.1 Burkholderiales bacterium
CCCGCAGCGCCTGCTGGCGGTGTACCTGCAAGGCGGCACGGCCATCGAGGCCTATTGGAAGAGCGTGCTGTGGCCACAACAAAGCTTGTTCGTGGGTGAACCCCTGGCGGCCCCTTACGGGCGGCGTTAACGGTTCATTCAGGCAGGTTCAAGCAACGCGGCGGCCGCTGCGCGCCCGGCGCGCACCGCGCCTTCCAGCGTGGCGGGGTAGGGGCCTTGAACATGATCACCGGCTGCCAGCAGCCCCGGCGCCACCTGCATGGGTGGGCGCTGCAAGTTGGGGGTGCAGGCGAAGGTGGCGCGCTTTTCCGCCAAGGTGCGCAGCACGGTGGGGGGGTGAGGCCAGGTGAGGGCTGGAAACGCCTGCATGGCCTGGCGCTGGCAGGCCTGGGCGGCGGCCTCCAGCCCGCGTTCCACCCAGGTTCGCGCGCCGCTGATGACCAACGCGAACACGCCCGCGGCGCCACCCAGGGCGCCGAGATCGAACGCGAACTGCGCCGGCGCGGTGTCGCTGCACGCCAGCGCCACCATCGGGCTGGGCCAGCGTGCCCCAGGCGCTTGCAGGTACACGGTGATGATGGGTTCATAGCGCAGCGTTCGCGCCTGCCCCGCCCAGGCGGCGTTCAAGGGCTCGACCAGCGCTGCCGCCTGCACGGCGGTGCAGGCCAGCACGGCGGCATCGAAGCGCACGCCGTTCACTAGCCAGCCCGCGCCGTCGCGCGCCAGAGCCTGCACCCGAGTACTCAGCTCGATGTTCGCGCCGTGCGCCAGCAGCCAGGCCTGGCCGGGCAACGGCAGCAACTGGCTCAGGCCGCGGCGCGGCAGCAGCAGGTCTGACGCCCCCGGCCCGGCGAACAAGGCGTCGCGCAGCACGCGCAGAAAGACTTGCGCGCTGGCCTGTGCGGCGGGCGTGTTCAACGCCGCCACGCACAGCGGCGCAAACAGCTCGGTGCACAGGCGCTGTGGCAGCCGCGCCGTCAATTCGGCCACCGTCAGCTGCGGCGGGCAACGAAACCCGCGCGCGGCCCACCCGGCGGCGGTGCGCAACAAGGCGGCGCGCTCGGCCACGCTCCAGTGCTTGGTTGCCCACACGCCGCGCGCAAAGGCCCAGACCGGGTGGCCGGGCGGCAGGCGCAGGCCCGTGCCGTCGGGCGCGCACAGGCTCAAAGGCTGGCGCCTGAGCACGCTGTCGGCATCGACGCCGATGCGTTGCAGCAGCGCCAGGGTCTGGGTGTACGCGCCGATCAAGATGTGCTGCCCGTTGTCGAGTTCCATGCCCTCGACACGCACGCTGCGCGCGCGCCCACCCAACTGCGCGGCCATTTCATACAGCACCACGTCGCAGCCGCCGTGCACCAGGTCGATGGCCGCGGCCAGCCCGGCCCAGCCGCCGCCGATAACGGCCACCCGCTTGCCGGTCGGCCGTCGCGCCATCAGGCCTGGCGCCAGCGCGTGCGCAGGGCGATCCAGATCTTGCGCGCCGGCCCCAGCGACGTGCGCTGGTGCAACACGCGAAAGTCATCGGCCTCGATCTCGCGCAGCAGCGTGCGGTAGATGTTGGCCATCATCAACCCCGGCACCTGCGCGCGCCGGTCTTGTGCCGGCAGCAGGGCTAGCGCGTCGTCGTAAGCGCGGTGGGCGCGTTCGGCCTGCATGCGCATCAGCGCACTGAAGCGTTCGCTGTAGCCCCAGGGGGCCTGGCGCTGCAGGATTTCACTGGCCTTCACGTTGAACTGCCGCAACTCGTTCAGTGGCAGGTAGATGCGGCCGCGCCGTGCATCGTCGCCCACGTCACGGATGATGTTGGTCAACTGCATCGCCAGGCCCAGCTTGTGCGCGAACAACACGGTTTGCTCGCTGCTGCGCCCGAAGATGTTGCACGCCACTTCACCCACCACGCCGGCCACCAGGTGGCAGTAGTGCGCCAGGCCGGGATAGTCGAGAAAGCGCACTTGTTGCAGGTCGATCTCGCAGCCGTCGATCACCGCGAGCAGGTGGCGTTGTTCGATGTTGAACGGCTGCGCATGCGGCATCAAAGCCTGGGTCACCGGGTGGCTGGGCGTGCCGGCAAAGGCCGCGGCCACTTCGCGCTTCCACCAACCAAGCTTGGTGGCGGCCACGCCGGGGTCTTGCACCTCGTCCACCACGTCATCGACCTCGCGGCAAAAAGCATAGAACGCTGTGATGGCGGCACGGCGCGGCGGCGGCAGGAACGCGAAGGCGTAATAGAACGACGAGCCGCTGCGCGCCGCCTTGTCCTGCACATACTGCTGCGGCGTCATGCCGCGGCCCGGGCGCTGGGCGCTCGCGCGCGCATGGCCAGGGCGCGCCACAGCAGCCTGGGCGCGTCGAGGCGGGTCAGGCGGGGGCGACGCTGCAACGCGGCATGATCCATGGCGCGGATTTTCTCAAGAATGCGCAGCCCGCCTTGCACCACCAGGCGCAGCTCCCAGCCGGCGCGGCCGGGCAAGCGCAGGGCCAGCGGCGCGCCGTCGTGCATCAGGCCTGCGGCCCAGGTGCACAGGTCTTGCACGAGAGGGCGGGTTTGCTCGGGGGGCAGCGCGTCTAACGCCTGCGTCAACAGGCCATGGTGGGCCGCGTCGCTGTGCGGCACGT
>JAYUQE010000535.1:0-6891 GCA_043756905.1 Burkholderiales bacterium
GCCATCGCCAGACGCTTCGGGCCCGCCGCTGAATTCGAAGCCGGTGTCCCAGCCCGGTGGCGGCTCGAACGGCTGGCCGGGCTGCGCGCCTTGGCCCACCCGGTCGTACGCGGCACGCTTCTCGGGGTCGCGCAGCACCTCGTTCGCTTCGTTGATGTCCTGCATGCGCGCGGCCGCGTCCGCGGCCTTGCTCACGTCGGGGTGGTGCTTGCGCGCCAGGCGGCGAAAAGCCTTTTTGATCTCGTCGGCGCCGGCGCTGCGTGGCACGCCGAGCACCTGGTAGTAGTCCTTGAACTCCATCGTGCAGGCCTATACCGCCGCCAGTGCCTGCTCGAGCAGATGGCGCACCTGCGCGGCCAAAGGCGCCACCGCCGGGTTGGCCACCAACCCCAGCACCGCGCCGGGATCCATGATCTCGATGTGCACCGCCCCCGCCGCGTCCTGCCGCACCACCACGTTGCACGGCAGCAAGGCGCCGATGGCCGGCTCCGCGGCGATGGCCTCGCTGGCCAGCTTCGGGTTGCACGCGCCCAGGATGCGATAGGGCGGCATTGCCAGGCCGAGCTTCTTTTTCATCGTGGCCTGCACATCGATATCGGTGAGCACGCCGAAGCCGGCCGCGGCCAAGGCCTCGGTGATGCGCTGTACGGCCGCTTCGGCGCTCAGCGCCACAACCTTGCCGAAAACATAGTTGCTCATTCAAACCTCCTGCGCTGCATTGTGTGCGGTGCGGCACTGCATCCATCAGTTCAGATCACGGCGCCGCCGTCGGTGCGGCGGCGCACTCACGCCCAGCAAGGGATGATGGGGTCGGCCGCGCAGTTTGCAATTGCGCCCGCGCAAGGCGGGCCTGCCCATAACGGCGTGCGACTGACCAAACTGCCGCCGGCGCGGCGTCAAACGTGGAATGCCCGGATGGCGCAACGCTTGGGCGTGGCCACACTGCACGGCCACCATCAGCACCCCACCAAGATCATGAACGACCCCTACTTCGGCCTGCAGGCCGGCACCTTCTTGATCCCGGCGCAAGAACGCATCATTCACGGCCTGCCGGCCGGGGCGGTGGTGCGTGCCGAGGCCGAACGGCTGGGCGCGCGGCGCGTTTTCTTGATCTCCGGCCGTTCGCTCGGCGCGCTGGCAGACGGGCCGTTGCAGCGCGTGGCCCAGGCGCTGGGCGAGCGCCATGCCGGCACCTATGCTGCCGTGCGCGCGCACAGCCCGCGTGAAGACGTGATCGCGGCAGCGGCCGCCGCGCGCGCGTGTGGCGCGGACTTGCTGGTCGGCCTGGGCGGCGGCTCGGCCATCGACGCGGCCAAGGCGGTGCAGGTGTGCCTGTGGCATGGCCTGAGCACGCCCGAGGCCATGGAGCCCTATCGCAGCGGCGCGGCGGCCGCGGTGGCGCGGCCCATTGAGCCGCCGGCCGATGCGCTGCGCATGCTGGCCGTGAGCACCACCTTGTCAGCGCCCGAATTCACAGGCATGGCCGGCATCACCGACAGCGCCAGCAAGACCAAGCAGATGTTTGCGCACCGGCTGATGGTGCCGCGCACGGCGATCCTCGACCCCGCGGCCACCTTGCACACGCCGGCGGACTTGCTGTTTTCCACCGCCATCCGCTCGGTCGACCATGCGGTGGAATGCTGGTGCTCGCCGCTGGCCACGCCGGCCACCGAAGCCTTGTCCTTGCAGGGGCTGAAGTTGTTGGCGCAGGCCTTGCCAGCCATCCAGGCCCAACCGCAAGACCTGAAGCCGCGCCTGGCGGCGCAATTCGGCATGTGGCAGGCGGTGGCGGCGCTGGCGGCCGGCGTGCAAACCGGTGCCAGCCACGGCATCGGCTATGCGCTGGGTGCGGGCTACAACGTGGCGCATGGCCACACCTCATGTGTGATGTTGCCGGCGGTGCTGCGCTGGAACGCGGCGGTGAACGCTGAACGTCAGCAGGCGCTGTCTGCGGCCCTGGGTGACGCCGGCCGCAGCGCGGCGGACCTGGTGGCTGCGCTGATCAGCCAGCTCGGCCTGCCCGGCAACCTGCGTGCCGTGGGCCTGCGCGAAGACCAGCTCGATGTGCTGGCGCAGCAGGCCTTGGCCTTCCCGCCCGTGCAGGCCAACCCGCGGCCCATTCGCAGCGCGGCCGATGTGCGCGAGATCCTGGCGCTGGCCTGGTAGGGCGGGCCGGCCCTGCGCGAAGACCCCGAGACGCCGCACGGTGGCACTGCGTAGCATGGTCGCCACCAGGCCTTGAATCCGGGGCCGTCAAGGAGCTTGTGATGTACGCCGGCCACCATGTTGCCCAACACCCCGAACGCACCGCTTTCGTGATGGCCAGTTCCGGTGAAACGGTCAGTTATGCCGCATTCGAAGCGCGCGCCAACCGCCTGGCCCACTTGCTGCGCGCTGAAGGGTTGAAGCGGCTGGATCACTACGCGGTGTTCATGGAGAACAACAACCGCTACCTCGAAAGCAACAGCGCCGGCGAACGCAGCGGGCTGTACTACACCTGCATCAATTCCTACCTCACGGCCGATGAAGCGGCCTACATCATCGGCAACAGCGAATCACAGGTGCTCATCACCTCGCTGGCCAAGCTGCCGCTGGCACGCGCCGCGCTGGCGCAGTGCCCGCGCGTGAAGCGTTGCCTGGTGGTGGGCGGGGGCGATGCGTTGGCGGCCCTGGGGGGCGCGCGGTTCGTTGATTTCGAGCACGCGGTGGCAGCCTACCCGGCCACCCCCATTGCCGACGAAGCGCTGGGCACCCCGATGCTGTATTCATCGGGCACCACCGGTCGGCCCAAGGGCATCTTGCGGCCCTTGCCCGAGAACCCGCCGGCGCAACCACTGCCGCTGTTTGGTTTTCTCAATGCGCTGTGGCAGTGTCGTGACGCCATGCTGTACCTCAGCCCTGCGCCGCTGTACCACTCGGCGCCGCAAGCCAACGTGGCGTTAGCGATTCGCAATGGCGGCACCGTTGTGATCATGGAGCATTTCGACCCCGAGCAATTCCTGGCGCTGGTCGAGAAGTACCGCATCACCCACACGCAGCTCGTGCCCACCATGTTCAGCCGCCTGCTCAAGCTGCCGGCTGATGTGCGCCGGCGCTACGACCTGGCGTCGCTGCAAATTGCCGTGCATGCGGCCGCACCGTGCCCGGTGCAGGTGAAGGAACACATGATCGACTGGTGGGGCCCGATCATCCACGAGTACTACGGCGCCACCGAAGGCCTGGGCTTCACCGCCTGCAACACCGCCGAATGGTTGGCGCACCGCGGCACCGTGGGCAAGGTGCTGCTCGGCGAGCTGCATGTGCTGGGCGAAGACATGCAGCCGGCACCAAAAGGCCAGCCGGGCGAGTTGTGGTTCAAGACGGCAACGCCCTTCGTCTACTTCAACGACCCCGAGCGCACCCAGGCCACGCGCTCGGCCGACGGCAGCCTGAGCACGGTGGGAGATGTTGGCTATGTCGATGACGACGGCTTCCTGTACCTAACGGATCGTTCCACTTTCATGATCATTTCAGGCGGCGTGAACATCTACCCGCAGGAATGCGAAAACCTGCTCATCACCCACCCGCAGGTGGCGGATGCCGCGGTGTTTGGCGTGCCGAACGAAGACCTGGGCGAAGAGGTGAAAGCCGTGGTGCAGCCCATGCCCGGCGTGGTGGCCGATGCGGTGTTTGCCCAGGCGCTGATCGCCTTTTGCCACGAGCACCTGGCCGGCCTGAAATGCCCGCGCTCGGTGGATTTCACGCTCGAACTGCCGCGCTTGCCCACCGGCAAGCTGTACAAGAAGCCGCTGCGCGAGAAGTATTGGCAGGGGCATGGCGGCAGCCGGATTGTGTAAAGCGCGGCGGTTTTCAGGCAGGCGCTCGGCGGCCCACGCAGCGCGCCGGCCCGGCCGGCCAACGAGCAGCGCGAACACTCAATAGGCTTCAGCTCACACCAAAGGTTAACCACCATGCCCTTTTTCCCTGGCTTCAAGACGCAGAACCTGCGCGTCAACGGCGTCACCATTCACTGCTCGAGCGCAGGCCAGGGGCCGGCGCTGTTGCTGCTGCACGGCTACCCGCAAAGCCACGTGATGTGGCATCACATCGCGCCAAAACTCGCGCGCCACTACAGCGTGGTGTGTCCCGATCTGCGCGGCTACGGTGACTCATCAAAACCACCGGGCCTGCCCGACCACAGCAACTATTCCAAGCGTGTGATGGCGCAAGACATGGTGGATGTGATGGCCCGCCTGGGCCACGCTCGTTTTCACCTCGTGGGCCACGACCGCGGCGCGCGGGTGGGCCACCGCCTGGCGCGCGACCATGGGCCGCAGGTGGTGCGCAGCTTCACCGCGATCGACATCTGCCCCACGCTGGCCATGTTTGAAGCCACCGACATGGCGTTTGCCAAGGCCTACTACCACTGGTTCTTGATGCTGCAACCCGCGCCGCTGCCCGAGAAGATGCTCGCACCCGTGGTGCCGCTGCACCTGCTGGGCGGCGGGCTGTCGGCCAACGGGCTGAAGGCATTTTCCAAAGCCGCGCTGGCTGAATACGTGCGCGTGTTTGCCAACCCACGCACCCTGCACGCCACCTGCGAGGACTACCGCGCCTCAGGCGGCATCGACCTTGACCACGACCGTGCTGACCGCGGCAAGAAGCTCGCGCTGCCGGTGCAAGTGCTGTGGGGCCAGCGCGGCGTGGTGGGCAAACAGTTCGATTGCCTGGGTGCCTGGAAGAAAGTTGCACGAAACGTTACCGGCCAATCCTTCGATTGCGGCCACTACATTCCTGAAGAGGCGCCGGGCGAAACGCTGGCAGCCATCAGCGCGTTCCTGGCGCGGCACGAGAACCGCTGACGAAGCGGAAGCCCGACCGGTACCCAGCCACTCCACAGTACAGGGCAGCCCGAGGCGCCGGCCAATGCGCTGTGCCGCGGCGGGAGTCGTGCAAAGACTGCGCGCCGTTGACCCCGGGGGGCGCCACGCCCTGCGGCTACGATCGCCCGCCAAGCAGCGAGCCGTCGAACGCCGCCACTGCCCCAATCTTGCCCGACCCCGACGCCGAGCCCATGAACCAGCAAACCCTGTCCTCGCTCATCTGGTCGGTGGCCGACCTCCTGCGCGGGGACTTCAAGCAGTCCGAGTACGGCCGCGTCATCCTCCCGTTCACCGTCTTGCGCCGCCTGGACTGCGTGCTGGCGAAAACCAAGAAGGCCGTGCTGGCCGAGCACACCAGCAAGCAGGCCGCCGGCATCGCCTACGAGCCCTTCGTGCGGCGCAAGGCCGGCTACGACTTCTACAACGTCTCGTCGCTCGACATGGGGCTTGTCATCGGCGACCAGGACAACATCCGCGCCAACCTCGACAGCTACGTGCAGGGGTTCGCGCCCGACGTGCGCGCCATCTTCGAGCACTTCGACTTCGCCGCCACGGTCGAGCACCTGCACAAGGCCAAGCTGCTCTACCTCGTCACCGAGAAGTTCGCCCGCATGGACCTGCACCCCACGGCGGTCGACAACGTGCAGATGGGGTTGGTATTCGAAGAGCTGATCCGCAAGTTCGCTGAAATCTCCAACGAGACGGCGGGCGAGCACTTCACCCCGCGAGAGGTGATCCGCCTGATGGTCAACCTGCTGTTCATCGAGGACAACGATGCGCTGACCCTGCCCGGCATCGTGCGCGCCATGTACGACCCCACGGCAGGCACAGGCGGCATGCTTTCGGTGGCGGCCGAGTACCTGCACGAGTTGAACCCCAAGGCGCGCCTGACGGTCTTCGGCCAGGAACTCAACGCCGAGTCGTATGCGATCTGCAAGGCCGACATGCTGATCCGCGGCCAGGACATTTCCAACATCGTGCTCGGCAACACGCTGTCTGACGACGGGCTGCTGGGCAAGCTGTTCGACTACATGCTGTCCAACCCGCCGTTCGGCGTCGAGTGGAAGAAAATCGAAAAGGCCATCCGCGACGAGTACGAGAAGCAGGGCCACGGCGGGCGCTTCGGCCCCGGCCTGCCCAGGGTGTCTGACGGCTCACTGCTGTTCCTGCTGCACCTGTTGAGCAAGATGCGGCCGGCCGCGCAGGGCGGCAGCCGCATCGGCATCGTGCTGAATGGCTCGCCGCTGTTCACGGGCGGGGCCGGTTCGGGCGAGTCCGAGATCCGCCGCTACGTGCTTGAGAACGATATGGTCGAGGCCATCGTCGCGCTGCCGACCGACATGTTCTACAACACCGGCATCAGCACCTATGTCTGGGTGCTGAGCAACCGCAAGGTCGATGACCGCAAGGGCCTCGTGCAGCTCATCGACGCGTCGTCGTTCTGGCAGAAGATGCGCAAGAGCCTGGGCTCGAAGCGCAAGGAGATGTCGGACCAGCACATCGCCGACGTGACCCGGATGTTCGGCGAGTTCGCTGAAGTCAACCAAGTCATCGTGCTAGACGCCACCGGCAAGGAAGTCCGCCGCGATGTGTTGATGGATGGCGCAACACTGCCCAAGGCACCCGAAGGCGGCAAGGTCAAGAAGCTGCCTATCAGCAGGATTTTCAGGAACCAGGAGTTCGGCTACCAGACCATCACCGTCGAACGCCCGTTGCGCGACGCGGCCGGCAAGGTGGTGCTGGGCGAGAAGGGAAAGCGAAACAACAAACAAGCGGGCAAGCCGCAACCCGACAGCAGCCTGCGCGACACCGAGAACGTGCCGCTGGCCGAGGACATCGAGGTCTACTTCAAGCGCGAGGTGCTGCCCCACGCGCCGGACGCCTGGATCGACCACGACAAGACCAAGATCGGCTACGAGATTCCGTTCAATCGGCACTTCTACGTCTTCGAGCCGCCGCGTGAGCTGGCCGAGATCGATGCCGACCTGAAGAAGGTCACTGACCGCATCCTGACGATGATTGCGGGGCT
>JAYUQE010000536.1:0-19939 GCA_043756905.1 Burkholderiales bacterium
CGGCCAGAGCCGGGCCCCGCGAAGATCTCCTCCAACCCCGTGGCATCGGGTTGGCGTTTGCGTGATCGGCTTGGAAACGAAATTTGCAGGGCCGACTACTGATCAAAAAATGGGGCTCTGTTGAAATTCAAGTGGGTTGCCGGGCATGAGGGTTGATGGCCTGGAAGTTCAGTTTGCCGGCGATGAGGAAGAGGACGGTCTTGATGGTGGAGAGTCGGCCGAAGCCGCGAGCGCGGCGCTTGGCGGCCTGGAACAGGCCGTTGATGGCTTCCAGGAATCCGTTGGTCTGACGAGTCTGTGCCCAGGCTACGATGCCCTCGAGGTGCCTGCGCACAAGTGCGGCGACTTCCTTCATCGCTTCGACCTTGGAGCGCATGACGCACACGCACCAGTGCTTGATCGAATCGCGCACGACGTTGATCTGCTTGCGATCCAAGATCTCGCGCAATTGCTCCTTGTAAATCCATGCCCGAGCGGTGCGCGTCAGCTTGGTTGCCGTGATCAGGCCGTGCAGCGTTGCGGCGGCCTCGGTCTTGAGGCTGTAGGCGTCCTTGAGCAGCGTCCAGCGCATGCCCTTGAGCGACTGGTCGGTGCGCTGCTCAATGCGGCGCGTCTTGTCCACGGCCATGTTGGCGTGCGCGATGACGTGGAACTTGGTCGTTCGTGATGCGGGCGTTGGGCAGCTGCGCCGTGACGCCCTTGATGAACGCCGGGGACATGTCGATGCTCACGCTAGTGATCTGCTCGGGCGCACAGCCGTGGGCTTGCAGATCGCCAGCCAGCTCCTGGATGGTCTTGGCGTCGCGCCCCTCGGTGACGAACAGCACCGTGCGCTGCACGGCATCGGCCGCCAGGGTGATGTAGTCGTGCCCTTTGGCGCGCGATGTCTCGTCGATGGCCAGGGCCGTGACGGCGCTGAAGTCGGCCTGCGCAAGTGCCAGCTCGACGTAGCGCTTGCACAGCTCCATGACCTTGTAAGGCGATTCGCCCACGATGCGGGCCACGGCCGCAAACGGCATCTGCTGGGCTAGCATCAGCACCAACGCCTCGAACAACAGCGTGAAGCCCGCCAGGCGCCCCGCGAACTGCGGCTCCACCAGGCGTACTGCGCCGTCGGGCAGCTTCACGCGCGGCGTGCGCACACGAAGGTGACACTCGTACTGGAAGAAGTTCAGGTGCCGGTAGTCCTTGGCCACGGTGTCGTGGACCGGATGAAGGCCCGCCTGCCCCGGCACACCGAAGCGCGTACCCGGCGCAAAGTCGATCAACACCGTGAGCCGCTTGGCAGCAGCATCGAAGTCCACGGACTTGACCGACCACGGGGCACCGATACCCAGCGCAGACTCGAACAGTTTGTCGTGCATGACGCTTCCTTGTTTGTCAGGTCGAATGCGACAGCATGCCGCATTCGACCAGACACAAGCGTACGGGCGTCTGGGCGGCGTCAAGGGTTCGCTGCGCCGGGCTGCGCCCGCCCTTGACCCCGCCCAGACGCCAAATGCGCCGCTCCTGCACCCACTCGATCTTCAAGAGAGGCACAAATGGGGCCGAAGCCCCATTTTTCGTCTCACACGAACCAGCCGTTGATCAGAACTTCACATCAAGCCTGGCGTACCACTGTGCGCCGTATGCGTCGTAAAGGTTGTAGCTGAACGGCTTGGCACCGTTGGTGATCAACTCAGGCTGCTTACCCCCGATGTTGATGGCCCCAAATGTCACTTTGGTGCCTTTGAGCGGCGTGTTGTACCCAACAGAGACGTCGTGCGTCACATACTGTTTGACGAAGCCAACACTGTCATCACCGTGCTTGCCAATGACCTGGACAGTCCAGCCTGCGTCGAAGGCACCCATGGTCCATCGGGTTCGAATCGTGGCGCGATCCTTCGGGTTTTCAAAGATGCCATTCACGTCGACGCCGTCCAGACTGTTAGTCAGGACATGCGACCACTTCAGTTCGTGGCTGAGCTTGCCGAAACCGCCCAAGGAATAGCTGCCGAAGTTGATTTGGGCATCAATGCCACTCATCTTCAGCAAGCCTTCATTCGTGGCGCCACGAACAACCTGGGTGATCGCCCCGGTCCCGGGTGCCCGAGTGATCGACAGTCCTGGGGGAATCGCACGCGGGTCAATGCCGTTGTCACGATCGATGATGTCTTGCGCGGTGAGCTCAGAGATCACACCGTCGATCTTGGTGTTCCAATAGTCTGCTTTCACCGTCAACATCGGTGTGACGTCGAAGGCTGCGCCAAACGAGAACTGCGTCGATTTCTCGGAACCCAGGGCGGGGTTGGAAATGTTCAATCCGTTGATCTGGAAGGTCGGCTTGTCGGCAGCGCACTCGGCGGGCGTAAACCCACCGTCGGCGATGCAATGCCGCAGGTCAATCGCGTCATCCGCTGAGAACGCCGGCTTTTTCGTCAGTTGCGGCAGAGTCGGGGCGGAGAAGCCCTTGCCCGCCGAACTGCGAATCGTCAACGACTTCATCGGTTGGAAGCGAATGGAAACCTTGGGCGAGAAATCGCTGCCGTAATCCGAGTAGCGCTCATAGCGTCCTGCAATGGTGGCCTCCAGTTCCTTTGTAATGGGCATCACCAATTCCGCGCTGGCGGCCTTCACACCGCGCGTACCAGCCGCAGAGTTACCCGCGCTGCCCAGAACAACACCAGACTCTGAAAGCGAGTCATAAATGTCGGCGTAAACCTCTTTGCGCTGCTCAGCATTGATAAACAGCTTGGCGGTACCACCGCCCAAACGGAAGACGTCAAACGTCGCATTGGCGAAGGTTTCAAATGCATTGAATTTAGAATCACGGCCAACCGTCGTTGTGAATGACTGGAGGGTGGCTTCTGATGCACCGAACGGATTGAAAACGCTGTAGCGACCTTCCAAAATAGCAAGGCGCGCCAAAGTTTCAATGACATACCCGCGCCCCACTTCACCATAAGTCGCGCGTGAGCTACGCGCACCGACTTCGACGTCGGCATTCATGAGGCGCCCTCGGGCGCTGACCATCACGTCGTACAAATCTTCCGTAGTGCTCGTGTCGCGATTGCCGCCAGCGGCAAAGCGGTGGGCGATATAAACCGTTTCGTTGGGAGCCACCTGCGACCTCAGGCCAGTGGCTGACTGATCAGGGAACGTGGCGCTCCAGGGGTGGGCCGGGCTACCCGGCTCAATTTTGATGTCACCAGGAACCGGCGCGTACCGGCCGAAGCTGGTGGATCGCGTCGCAGAAGCTGCCATGAACGCAGACCAATCCTTGTTGATCTTTACTTCGCCTTGGGAGAACACAGAACGGTTTGCGGTGGCGGCTTCGTCAGCAGCCACAAGATTGAAGTTGTAACGGCAACGGTTCGTGGTGTAGAACCCGGGGCCTGTACAGCCGCCGGGTACCGCACCGATAACCGCACCGCCGCTGCCAAACCCAGGTGCCCGCGCGTAGTTGTTGGCGTAGGTCGACGCGCCAACTGCCGCCCCCCACGGGTAGTCGCGAACGAAGATGATGCCGCGCTCAGTCATCGAAGCGCCGAGCAACATGTTGCCTTTTTCGCCGCGTAAACCGACCAAAGCCGAGGCCTCTCTGCGATCGCCACCTGTCACATCCGGTTTGGTTTCACCATAGGAGAACGCACCGCCTTCAAAATCTTTGCGCAAGATGATGTTGACCACTCCACCAATGGCGTCCGAACCGTAAATCGCGGAAGCACCGTCAGTCAGTATTTCGATGCGCTCAACAGCTGCCATCGGGATCGAGTTCATGTTCACCGCCTCGCCCACGATGGGCGACTTGGCAACTCTGCGGCCGTCCAGCAGCACCAGTGTTCGCCGCGAGCCCAGGCCGCGCAGGTTCACCTCGGCAAATGCCTGAGCGGAGCTGCCCGATTGCGGACGAAAGTTGCCAGAAGTCATCACAGACAGCGTTCGAACGAACTCGGCAACGGTGGATTGACCACTGGCCTCAAGTTCATCGCGGGTGATCACTTGAACCGGCAATGCACCTTCCGCTGCCGCACGTTTGATACGCGAACCCGTCACCTCCACGGTCTGTGTCTGCGCAAAGGCCGGCGCCGTTGCAAGCATCGCCACTCCGCCAAGTGCCAGCATCACGCCAGCGTGAATCTTCGTCCTCTTGTACATGCAAACTCCTACTTGAAGGGTTGATAGAACCGGTTCTCCAGCGCCGATGCTGGTTTTGTAAACCAACGGTTGCGCAAACTACAGAGAGCGTGAAGGCATTGTGTCCAGGGCCCTATAGCGCCTGATCAGGGAAACCCATTAGCGGAATTTGTTGCACTTGTCCAGCCAGGCATGGGCGACCAGTTGGGGCGCCCAACCGCAGGTGCAAACCCTTGATTTAAAACAGCTTTCAGCTAACTTCATGGCGCAGCGGATCGCGCTTGAAGGTGCTTCAGTCGAGCGTGCAGTGCCAAGCCGCTGCGGCCCGTATGCGCCTCACGTTGGTTACGTGCAACAACCAAACGTTTGCATTACAGAGTCTTACAAGGTGGCGGATTCGCGCCGTACGGCGCCACTGCGCAACCGCGGCACCGCTGCCAACAGCGCACGGGTGTACTCATGCGCCGGCCGCTCCAGCACCTGCTCAGCCGGCCCGCTTTCCACCAGCCGCCCGGCACGCATCACCACCACGTCGTGCGCGAAGTACGCCACCACGCCGATGTTGTGGGTGATGAACAGGTAGCTCAGGCCCAGGCCGCTCTGCAGGTCTTGCAACAGGTTGAGGATTTGCGCTTGCACTGAAACGTCGAGCGCCGAAGTGGGCTCGTCGCAGACGATCAGCTTGGGCTGCACCGCCAGCGCGCGGGCAATGGCAATGCGCTGGCGCTGGCCGCCCGAAAATTCATGCGGGTAGCGCTGCAGCGCATCGCGCCGCAGGCCCACTTGATCAAGCAGTTGCTCGATGCGCTGGCTGCGTGCCGCCAGCGCCATGCCGGGTTGCAAGGCGTGCAGGCCTTCGTCAAGCAACTCGGCCACGCGCAGGCGCGGGTTGAGTGAGGCAAACGGGTCTTGAAAGACGATCTGGATGTCTTTGCGCGCCTGCTGCAAAGCCTGCCCTTCCAACGCGAACAGATCGCGGCCTTCGAGCAACGCCTGCCCTTGCGTGTGCGCATGGCGACGCAACAGTTGCAGCACGGCCTTGCCGATGGTCGTCTTGCCGCAACCCGACTCGCCCACCAGTGCCAGGGTGCGGCCCGCAGCAATGTCGAATGACACATCACTCACCGCCTCAACATGCCCGGTCTCGCGCTGGAGCAAGCCGCTGCGAATGGGAAAACGCACCGTCAGGCCACGCACCTGCAACAAGGGCGGCGCAGCGCTGCTGGCCGAGCGCCAATCAGCCATGGCCTGGCCCACGGCCGGCGCGGCCGGCGCGGCCGGCGCCAGTTGGGTCAGCGCCGGCGCAGCAACTTCGCGGCCGGGCTCATGCAGCCAGCAACGCACGGCGTGCGGGCTTGCGGCACCAAACAGCGGCGGCACGCGGTTGGCGCAATGCGGCATCACCTGGGCGCAACGCGGCGCAAAGCGGCAACCCTCGAACGGCAACCACAGCGCCGGCACCGTGCCACCAATGGCCTGCAAGGGCTGGCCCTTGCGCCCCGCATCGGGCAGCGCGCGCAGCAAGGCCTGTGCATACGGGTGTTTGGGCGCGGCAAAGAATTCAGCGGCAGTGGCCACTTCAACGATCTGCCCGGCGTACATCAGCGCCACCGTGTCGGCCATGTCGCTGACCACCGCCAGGTCGTGCGTGATGAGCAGCAGGCCCATGCCGTGCTCGCGTTGCAGTTGCTTGAGCAGCGCCAGGATCTGCGCCTGGATGGTCACGTCCAGCGCCGTGGTGGGCTCGTCGGCCACCAGGAAGTCGGGCTCGGCGGCCAGCGTCATGGCGATCATGACGCGCTGCTTTTGCCCGCCTGAGAGCCTGAACGGGTAGTCGTCGATGCGCCGTTCGGGCTCGGGGATGCCGACGCGCTGGAGCCATTCAATGGCGCGTTGCCGGGCTGCTTCGCCGCGCAGCGTGGTGTGCGTTTCGATGGCTTCGACGATCTGCTCGCCCACCCGCATCACCGGGTTCAAGCTGGTGCCCGGCTCCTGGAAGATCATGCCGATGCGCCCGCCGCGCACCGCGCGCATGCTCGATTCAGGCAGCGCCAACACGTCCTGTTCACCCAGCGTCACCTGGCCCGCGGCAATGGCGCCGCTTTCGGGCAGCAGGCGCATCAGTGCCAGCGCCGTCATGCTCTTGCCGCAACCTGATTCGCCCACCAAGGCGAATGTTTGGCCACGATCGATTGCCAAGGACAGGCCGTCAATGGCCTTGACGATGCCGGCGTCGGCATCGAGTTCCACCTTGAGGTCGTCGATGCGCAGCATGCTCAGGCCGGCGCAGGGCGAATCGGCAGCCAGCGCAGGCGTGCACGCTGGGTGTCGATAGAGATCAGCGCTCCGACCACCAGCGCCTGCTCGTGCGCGGCAACTGCGGCCAGGACCTTTTGCGCCCCTGCTTGCACGCTGAGGTTGTCGGCGCGCAAGAGCACCACACTGGGTGAATCGGCATCGGTCGCGGCAAGAATGTCCCCGAAGTCAAGGTCTTGCGTCAACACGATGGCGTTGTGCTCGCGCGCATAGGCCAGTATCGCTTTGTCAGGTGCGCGCCAATCACCAACGTCGCGCCAGTGCGTGGCCTCGTGCCCACCCGCGCGCAACGCATCGGCCCACCCCGGCGCCAGATTCATGTCGATGATGAACTTCACACTGCGGCCAATGGGATTTCGCGTTCCTCGGCGCGCCACGCCGCATATCGCAGCGCCTGAAGGATGTCCTCGCGCTCAAGATACGGGTAGTCAGCGAGCAGTTCTTCAATGCTGCGGCCACTGCCGATCTGGCCGACCAACATGCCCACGGTTACGCGCAGGCCGCGAACGCAAGGCCTGCCGCCCATGCGCTGTGGGTCGTGTGTGATGCGATCAAAGTCTTTCATCGGTTCATCCCCGTTTAGGTTCGAGCGATCAATTTGCTGGCCAACCGCGGCCGCAAGGCCCGCGAGCGCGGGTCGAAGGCGTCGCGCACGCCGTCAGCAAACAAGTTGGCGGCCAGCACCATGGTCACCATGAAGCCGAAGGCCGCGGCGAACGACCACCAGACCACCGGGTCGCGGCTCATTTCGCTGCGCGCCAAGTTGATCATGCCGCCGAAGCTGTTCATGCTCGGGTCCACACCCACGCCCACATACGTGAGCACGGCTTCATAGAGGATCAGGTCTGAAAAACTCAGCACGGTGGTGATGAGCACCAGGTGCATCAGGTTGGGCAGGATGTGGCGCTGCATGATGCGCGCATCGCTCACGCCAAAGGCTTGCGCGGCCTGCACGTAATCCAGCTCGCGCAGCTTCATGGTTTCGCCGCGCACCAGCCGGCATAAAGTTGCCCAACCCGTTAGGCCGAGGATCACGCAGAGCAGGAACACCTTGATGTCCGAGCGTTCGCTGCCGGTTTCAAACAGCTCCGGGTGCTTGTCCAAAAAGACCTGCATGATCAGCACGCAGGCGGCAATGAGCAGCACATTGGGCACCGAACTCAAGGTGGTGTAGAGGTACTGGATCACCTCGTCCACCCAGCTGCGAAAGTAGCCCGCCAGCACACCCAGCACCACGGCAAAAGGAAGTGTGGCCACGGTGGCCAGGGTGCCGATGACGAAGGCCGTGCGCACGCTCTTGAGTGCCTGGTAGAACACATCGTTGCCGGTGCGGTCGGTGCCCAGCACGTGGTAGTGGTCCATCAAGGCCCAGGCCGGGCCGACGAGCAGCCCCAAGGCCAACACGGTGAGCGTGGCCGCGCGCAGCGGCAGGTGCGAAGTGTCGGCCACGATGGCGCGCAAGGCGCCGCGCCAACCGCCGTGCGCGCGCCGCACCAGCCCCGCCAGGCCGAGCACCAGCACGCCGGCCACCGCCGCGCCACCCAACACGCCCAGCGCAGCGCGGCCCAGCACGTCGCCAACGTGCTGCTCCGCCGGGTCTTGCAGGTGGGCGCCGCCGAACTTCAAACGCGGGTAGTCGCGCACGGTGACGCCGTTGCGCTCGATGCTGTCCTTGTTGAAGGCGGTGGCGGCCAGCGGCGCGGAGTAACCCGTTTCGCGCATCTTGATTTGGCGCTCCAGCACCCAATCCAACAGCGATTCGGTGGTGGTGGCATAGAACTGCTGCGCGCCCGGCGCGGTGGGCAAGGCGCGGCGGAAGTGGATGCTGTCCAGCGCCGTGATGAGCGCGAACGCCGCCAGCACGATGCCCGCGCACAGCGCCGGCGCGTCGCGCAACACCTTGTGCCAGGTGGCGCGCAACTGCGCATCGCGCCACACATGCAGGCCGTACCAGGCCAGGCTGGCCCAGAGCAGGAACATGACTGCGTCGGTCCAGAGCAAGACGAACTTGGGTAAAGCAGTCATGCGAAAACCTTCGCGCTGCGCGCTGCGCTGCGAGCGCCTTCGGGCGGCCGGGCGGCGCTCATTGCAGCCTGACGCGGGGGTCAACCCAGGTATACGCCACGTCGATCAGCACATAGCTCAGCACATACAGCACCGCGCCCAGGAACACCATGCTGCGCACGATCGCGAAGTCTTGCCCCGTGATGGCGTCGATGACGAAGGCGCCCAGGCCCGGAATGCCGAAGAAGCTTTCGAACACCAGGCTGCCCAGGAACACATACGGCAGGTACGACCCGGCGCTGGTGATGATCGGGATGAGTGCATTGCGCAGCACATGGCGCACCAGGACCACGCCTTCGCTCAGGCCCTTGGCGCGTGCGGTGCGCACATAGTCCTTGCTGATCTCTTCCAGGAACATCGCCCGGTACAGCCGCGCTTCGCTGCCCAGGCGGGCCAGCAGCGAAAGAAAGATCGGCAGCGCGAGGAACCGCGCCGCATCCAGCCCGCCGGCATAGCCACTCATGGGCGCCAGGTGCATCAGGCGCGAGAAGAAGAACTGGCCGACGATGATGTAGAACAGGCTGCTGATCGACAACATCACCACGCACAGCACCACGCCCCAGAAGTCGATGACCGAATGGCGAAAGAACACCAGCATCAAGGCGAATGTCACCGACACCAGCACTTGCAGCAGGAACAGCGGCACGGCCAGTTGCAGGCTCACGCCCATGCGGGTGGTGATTTCATGGCCGATGTCCACCGCCTGGCGCGAATCAGAACGGCCGAAGTTGAACGTGAACAGCGACGCCGAGCGTTCCCAAAGAATGGTGTGGGTGAGCTTGTCCGTGCCTTCGGCCTTAACGTTCCAGTACAGCGGCTTGTCATAGCCGCGTTCACCCTTCCACTTTTCGATCTGGTCTTGCGACACGCGCTTGCCGCCGATGTTCAGGCGCGCCATGTCGTCGGGCGTGTTGACGGTGAAGAACAAGGCGAAGGTGAACAGGTTCACACCAACCAGCACCAGCACGCCATAGGCCAGCCGGCGCAACACATAGTTCAGCATCAATCGGCCCCTTGCGCGGCGGTGCTGGCGGGTCGCGCGTCGATGCGCTTGGCCGTTGCATCCTGGCGCCGCTGGTAGGCGCGGCGCGCACCCCAGGCCAAGCCCAGCGCCAGTGCCGCCAAGGCCACCAGCGGCCACCAGGTGGGTTGATTCCACTGCGCCTGGCGCGCCACGCGCGCCGCGGCATCGACCCGGTAGTACTTGGCCATGTCGCGGATGATGATGGTGGGTTTGCCGTTGTGCACCCAGCTCTGGAAGGCCAGGCCAACATAAGGCCAGTAGCCCCAGGCCCAGGGCGAGTCTTCACGCGCGATGGCCACCATGCGGTCCATCAGGGCCTGCTTCTCGGCGCCGTCTTCGAGTGCCTGCATTTGCAGGTACAGCTTGTCGAATTCCGGGTTGGCGTAGTTGGCCGCGTTCTCGCCCTGTTTCGGGAACTTGGCGTTCGGGCCGTAGAGCAGGAACAAGAAGTTCTCGGCGTCGGGGTAGTCGGCCAGCCAGCCCCACCAGAAGATCTGCTGCTTGCCTTGCAGCACCTTTTCCTGGAACTGGTTGTAATCAGTCGCGCGCACTTCGAGCTGCACGCCGAGCTTGGCGAACTGCTTGACCATCCAGTCCAACTCAGCGCGAATTTCCGGCGTGGGCGTGCGCTGGTAGTCGTAGTTCAGCACCAGTGGCTTGCCGGTCTTGGCCTCGCGCCCGTCGGGGTAGCCGGCTTCGGCGAGCAACAGTTTGGCATCGTCGATCGAGCGCCGCTGCACCTTGCCCGCCACCAGCTGGTGCGTGATGGGGTTGAAGCCTTGGGCTGAGTTCTCGCGCGAGCCGAACACGCCCGGGGGCACCGGCCCGTGCGCGGCCACGCCGCCCTTGGTGCGGAAGATCTTGCCGTAGCCTTCTTCCCAATCGATGGCGATGCTCAGCGCATGGCGCAGCTTGCGGTTCTTCAGTTGCTGCTCGGGCGTATCGCCCTTGCCCACCACGGGGTCGAGCCAGTTGAAACCCAGGTACCAGTTGTTGATGTCGGTGGTGAGCGGGAACTTGAAGCCGCGCTCGGTGAAGAGCTTGGTCACGGCGGGTGAATCATCGGCATCGACGCGGAATTCGACGCCCCATTCCGGGCGTTCGATTTCGGGCACATCCAAGTAGCCTTGCTTGAACATCTCTTTGCGTGGGACACGCTCCTTGACGAAGTTGCTCACCACCGTGTCGGCAAACGGCAGCGCCTTGCCGCAATCAGCCAGCAGGCCCAGTTCGGCATCACCCGGCATGCCTTCGCAGGGGTAGGTTTCGCCGTGGTAGTTGGGGTTGCGCTTCATCACATGGCGGCGGTCTTGCACGTACTCGGTCATCATGTACGGGCCCGTGCCCACCGGCCAGCGAATCAACGACAGGCCATTGGAGTTCATGCCCGGCTGGGCATAGAAGGCATCGGCCTCCCACGGAACGGGCGCGGTGAAGGTCATGGCCAGCCAGTACTTCCACTGCGGGTACTTGCCCTTGATGCGCATGCGCACGGTGTGGCTGCCAACCGCCTCGGCCCCGGCCATCGGCCAGCGGCGGAAGTCGAGGAAGGGCTTGTCCAGCGCATCGGCGCCCATGCCGGCGAGCAGTTTTTTGTCTTCAGCCTTGATGAGATCGGCGTAGTCCTTCAGGCCCAGCACGTATTCAGAGAACACCGCGAAGAGCGGCGCTTCGATGCGCGTGGTGGCGTGGCGCTTGAGCGCGTACACGTAGTCATCAGCCACCAGCTCGCGCGTGCCCTGCACCGCAAAGTCCAGTGGTGAGCGGCGCTCGGCCAGCTCGCCGGGCTTGAGCGCGTGGTACAGGTAGCGGCCCTGCGCATCCTTGGCAAAGGCCGGGTGCGGCGCGTAGCGAATGCCGGGCTTGATGGCCACGTCGTAAACGCTTTGCGCCACGGCATCGGGCGCGGCGTCGTCGCTCAGGCGGTTGCCGGCCTTGTCCAGGAAATACGGTTTCACCACTTCCACCGCCGCCTTGGGGATCAGCGTGTAGGGGCGCTTGAGGTAGTGGTAGCCGTACAGCGGCTCGTAGGTTGAAAAGGTGTAAGGCGTTTCCGGGTTGCTGTAGGAAGCGGTGGGGTCCAGGTAGCGCGGCGAGCGTTCGTCGAACGAATTGAACAGCGTGTTCTCGGCCGCCGCGCCTTCGGGGTAGGGGCTGTTGCTGCACGCGGCCAAACCCAGGCAAAGCCCCATTGCGGCGAGCAGGCAGCGCATTGCCCGAAAGCGTTCAGACCCTCGGGTCATAAAGAAAGCGCCGAACCTTGGTGGCGCGAAGGCGCTGCGCTTGCGCATGCGCCGGGTTGATGAGGACATTGATTTCCTCGGAAATGATCACGGAGGGTACGACAAACAACGCCGTGCCAGCGGCGTTCAGCCACTTCGAGCCCAGTTGCCTGGACACACTGCCCTCGGGAATTGCATCCCAGCCCACGGGCAACGGCATGGCGACCCGTGCCCTCGCATTCCAGACTTCATCGGGAACGTCAATGCACACAAGAAATCGATTCAGCGGTAGCCGAACCCCTGCCGGGCCAAGGTGAGCACGAGTCTCCCAGGCCGCAAGCGATACGGAAGTTGACGCATAGGTAACGGCCTGGCCCACAGCATTCCATCGCCCGCCCTTGGTTGATGCACCTTTGCCAGCCATGTCTTCGGCCAACCAGCCTGGCGTGTCTGAGGCTATCCGCCACAGATGCACTGTCACGCCACCAGGCCCCCCCGCATGCGTTCAAGCAAGTCTTCCACTGCCCGCTGGCCCTCGGGATTGCGCAGCATGTCTGCGGGTGTTTTGCCATGAAGCGCAGGCACAGGCGTGCGTATCCAGGCGCCGACCCAAGCTTCGAGGTCGAAACCCGGCAGCAACGCCGGGTCGCCACTTTCCTTGAGCAACTGTTGCAATGTAGACATGACTCGCAGCAAGCCCATCGCCCTGTAACCGGCCACTTCGGGCAACGACTCACCGGCCTCTTCCTTGCGCCTGAAGGTGGTCTCCGAAACGCCCATCAACTGCATCACGGAAGCGACCGGCTGCCCAAACGCGCCGGCCAACAACAGCACGATGCTGGTTGGCACACCTTGCTCAACGGCTTCGAAGAGTTGTACCGGCGAAATGGCTTGGACGCGGGCGAGAAGCGCATGGAGCGCTTCTTTCGGCTTGCGTTCACGATCGCGCTTGCTGACGTTCCAAAACGATACCGTTTGCTCGGACTGGGCAAAGGGATGAAGGTCTGCGGCGATCGCGGCGCGCGAACGCACCACCGCCCTGGGGCTTCGCCGCAGAAGGGCCGAAAGGTTGCTCATGGGCTGTTCTCCATTTGGTGGAAACCATAGCACCAATTGGAGGGACGACTAAAGAATTGCGAGCGCGGGTCCACCAGGCGAAGCACTTGCTCTGCCACCCGCGCACCAGCGCGTCGTCGCAATCACCACCCCACCAACACGTCACGCCCCTGCACCAACACTTCCACCCGCCGGCCAATCGGCAAGCTCACCTTGGTGGCAATGTGGCCGAACGGCAGGCCGGTGAGGAGGGGTGTTTTCGTCAGGCTGCGCAGGTGCGCAACCACCGTGCGCAATGAAAAGCCGCGATCCAGCGGCGACTTGCGTTGCACCGTGAAGTCGCCCAGCAGCACGGCTTTTTGCGCGTCAATGACACCGGCCTGTTTGAGTTGCAGCAGCATGCGCTCCACCCGGAACGGCTGCTCGTTCACGTCTTCCAGGAACAGCACACCGCCACCCACCTTGGGCCAGTGCTTTGTGCCCAGCAGCGAGCACACCACGGCCAGGTTACCGCCCCACAGCAGGCCGCGCGTTTGCAGGCCGTCAAACCCGGCTTGCGTGCGCCAACCCACTGCTTCAAGCTCGCCGCTCATGGCTTCGTTGAAGCACGCTGCGGTGACGTCATCGACACCGCCGTCTTCATCGCTGCGCGAAAAATCGTCTTGCGCCGTGGGCCCGGCCCAGCTTGGCGCGCCGGTGTGCGCCAGCATGGCCAGTTGCAGCGCCGTGAAGTCGCTGTAGCCGACCCAGCGCGTGCCCTGCTGCACGCTGGCGTGCAGCAACTTCCAGTCGATGCGCTCGAGCAGGCGGGTCAGACCATAGCCGCCGCGCGTGGCCATGGCGATGCTCGGGGCGCGCTGCGCCACGCGGTGCAAGGCGGCCAGGCGGGTGTCGTCATCGCCGCCGAAACGCTGGTGCTTCTTGAAGGCGGCTGCGTCGATGTGCACGTCATAGCCCATGGCCTTGAGGCGCTTGGCCGCCAGGCGCACGGGCGCGGCCTTGACGATCACCCCGGCCGGGGTGAAAAGTTCAAGCGCCACCAACGTGGGATTCGTCATTCGGGTTCCGTGCCCGCAGGCCCTTCGAGCACGTCGCCGGTGGGGATGGCAGCGTCGATCAGACCGCCCTTCTCGGCGCGCTGCTGCGCCCGCCGCTCGGTGAAAAAGTCACGCAGCAACACGCTGCATGCGTCAGCCATCACGCCGCCCTGCACCAGGGTTTGATGGTTCAACTGCGGCACGGCAAACAGGTTCACCACCGAACCCGCAGCGCCGGTCTTGGGGTCGGCCGCGCCAAACACCACGCGCTTGAAGCGCGCGTGCAGCAAGGCCATGGCGCACATCGGGCAAGGCTCGAGCGTCACGTACAGCTCGCATTCGGGCAGGCGATAGTTTGCAAGCAACTGCGCGGCATGGCGCAGCGCCACGATCTCGGCATGCGCGGTGGGGTCGTGCGTGGTGATGGGCCGGTTGTAGCCGGTGGCCACCACCTGGCCCTGGCGCAGGATGACCGCGCCGACCGGCACCTCGCCCACCAGCCAGGCGTTGTGCGCCTGGTCCAGCGCCAGCGCCATGCCGGCGCCGTCGCGCGAGGCTTGCTCCTGTTCTGCCGTCATCAGGCAACCTCCGTGCTGCGCACTGCGGTGCGAGCCCCTTCGGGCGGCCAGGCGGGGCTCATCAGGGTACCTTCGGGCTTCGCCCTCCGGTATTCGCCCTTCGGGCGGCCGGGCGGGCTCATGCGCTGCGCTGTTCCCAGGCCTGGCGGCGCGTGGCGCGCCGGGCCTGCACGCCAGCGCGCAAGCCAGCCACCCATTCGGGCAAGCCCACGGCCGCCAAGTCGGCCGCCAACACAGCATGCTCGGCGGGCAAATCGGCCTGCGGCACGCGCCGGTACTCATGGCCCCAGCCATCGCGGGCGAGCCAGCCCATGTCCACCAGCCAGCGGCGCAGTTCAACATGGTCCACGCCGATGAAGCAGCCGGCGTCACTCAGGAAGTGTTTCAACGCGGTGTTCACCTGCGGTTCGCTGTACACCCGCCCGGGCGCCAACACGCTCGCCGCCAGCGCCATCACGGCCTGGCGCGGCGCGCTTTTCAGGCCGCCCAGGCTGACGTGTTCCTTCACCACCATTGCGGCCAGGGTTTGCAACGTTTCGGTCATGTCGGTCATCGCCTTGGTTACCGTGGCGCATTCTCGGTCAACTCGCCACGGCAGCGCAGTAACGTTTGGCGGGTACTTTCTTTGGCACACTCAACGAGCCGGCCGCCGGCTTGCCTTCCACCCCACCCATGCTCCAAGACCTTGCCCAGCTCACCGACGGCGAAAGCTTTGATGTCATCGTGATCGGCGCCGGCGGCGCCGGCATGTCGGCCGCGCTGTTTGCCGCCATCAGCGGCGCGCGGGTGCTGCTGGTCGAGGCCACCGGTTTGGTCGGCGGCAGCACGGCCTACTCGGCGGGCACGACCTGGATCCCCGGCACCGCCGTGGGCGCCGCAGTCAACCCCGACGACACCCTGGCCGCCGCCACCACCTTCCTCGACCGCGCCGTGGCCCACCGCAGCAGCGCCACGCTGCGTGCCGCCTTGTTGGCGCATGGGGCACAGGCCGTGGCGCACCTCGAAGCGAACTCGCATGTGCGGTTTCGCGCGCGGCCGTTCCACCCCGACTACCTGTCTGACCTGGAAGGTGCATCGGTGTGCGGTCGCGCGCTGGAGCCGCTGCCCTTTGATGGCCGGCTGCTGGGCGAGCTGTTCGCCGTGGTGCGCCCGCCGATCCCCGAGTTCACCGTGCTCAAGGGCATGATGGTCGACCGCGACGACATCGGCCACCTGCTGAGCTGGAGCCGTTCGCCCGATTCATTCAAGTACTGCGCCCGGCTCATCTGGCGCCATGTGCAAGACCGCCTGAAGCACCCGCGTGGCACGCGCTTGCTGATGGGCAATGCGCTCGTCGGCCGGCTGTTGCTGTCGCTGCGCGAGCGCGGCGTGCGCCTGCTGCTGCAAACCCAGGTCACCGGCCTGGCGCGCGGCGACGGGAGTGTTGATGCCATCACCTTGCGCCAGAACTTCCAGACCCGCACGTTGCATAGCCGCGGTGGCGTGGTGCTGGCGAGCGGTGGTTTTAACCGCCATGCACAGCGGCGCGCCGAGCGGCTGCCGGGCATCGAGCCTGAATGGTGCCCCGGCGCGCCCGGCCATGTGGGCGCCGCGCACGAGTTGGCCGAAGCGGTGGGCGCGAAGTACGGCCCCACCGGCCAGAGCGACTGTTTCTGGGCCCCGGTGTCGCTGCGGCAGCGCGCCGATGGCAGCACCGCCGCGTTCCCGCACTTTGTGTTCGATCGCGCCAAGCCGCACACCCTGGTGGTCAATTCACGCGGCAAGCGCTACCTGAACGAGTCCACCTCGTACCACTTGTTCGCCCTGGCGATGCAGGCCGCCAACCGTTTCACGCCGTGCATTCCGTCTTACCTGGTCACTGACGCGCAAGGCCTGCGCAAATACGGCCTGGGCATGGTGCGCCCGGGTGGCATGGGGCTGCGCGCCGCGCTGGCTGACGGCTATGTGCTCAGCGGCACCACCCCGGCCGAGCTGGCCGCCAAGCTCAACGTGCCCGCGGCCAACCTGGAGCAGACGGTGGCCGTGTTCAACACCATGGCCGCCAGCGGCAACGACACCGAGTTCCGCCGCGGCGGCAGCGCCTACGAACGCGCCAATGGCGACCCCACCTGGCCGGGCGCCAACCCGACCATGGGCGCGCTCAACCAGCCACCCTATTACGCGGTGCTGCTTTACCCCGGCGACATCGGCGCGGCCACCGGCTTTCTCACCGACGCCCACGCCCGCGCGCTGGATGCGCAAGGCACCGCCATTCCCGGCCTGTACGCCTGCGGCAACGACATGCACTCGGTGATGGGCGGCGTGTACCCGGCCCCGGGCATCACGCTTGGGCCGGGGCTGGTGTTCGCGTTTCTCGCCGCCCAGCATGCGGTGCAACGCGCGCGCGGCTTGCTTGCCGAGGCTGCGCCGGCCGCACCGGCCAGCGATGAGCCGCCCGCCGAGGTGCCGAAGGCGGCGTGAGCCTTCCCGTTACGCCATCAGCGGCAAGACCCCGTTGAACTGCGCCAGCCGCGGGAACACCTCGGCCAGTTGCGCATCGCTGGCGCCCAGCCAGCGGCCCAGGCTGGCGCCGAGCTGATCGGTGGCGGTGCTCGGTATCCAGCGGCCGGTGTCGGTGTCATCCGGCCCATTCAGTGCCAGGTTAGGAAAGGTGCCGGCGATGCGCCCACCCGCCACGCCGCCGCCCAGCACCCATTGGTGGTTGCCCCAGCCGTGGTCACTGCCTTGGCCATTGCTGGCCAGGGTGCGGCCAAAGTCTGAGGCGGTGAACAGCGTCACCTGGTTGGCCACGCCCATCTCCACCGTGGCGTTGTAGAACGCGGTGGCGGCGTTGCTCAATTCGCCCAGCAAGTCGGCCTGGCGCGCGAGCTGCTCGTCGCCATGGGTGTCGAAGCCGCCCAGGCTGGCGAAGTAGATTTGCCGCGGCAGGCCCAGGGCAGCCCGCGCCCGGATCAAGCGCGCCGCCAGGCGCAGTTGCCGGCCCAGGCCGGTGTCGGGGAAGGCAGTGGTCAGGGTCGATGCGCCCAGGGCCTGCGACAACACGGCCTGCACGTCCACACTGCGCTGCATCACGTCGAGCCAGGCCTGCTGCATCAGGTGGCCGCGGCCTTCAGCCAGCGTGGCGCGCACCGCCTGGGCCAGCGGGTCGGTGCCTTGCGGGCTGAAGAATTCCAGCCCCAGGTTGCCCGAGCTGCCCAGCTTGTAGGGCGTGAGCGACTGGTCGCCCACTTGCCAGATGTTGCCGCCCGTCACCGACAGTGCCGCAAAGCCGCGGTTGCGCGCACCTTGCGCCAGCACGCGCTCGAGCACGCGGCCACCCCAGCCGTTGCGGCCGCTGCCGTCAGCCACCCCGGTCTGCCAGGCGGCTTGCTGGTCGCTGTGTGAAAACAGCGCCGCGGGCAGCGGCACCGAGCGCGCCTGGTACTGCGCGCGCGTGGTGGGCACCAGCAGCGGGCCCACGTTGGCGGCGATGGTGGCCTTGCCGCTGCTGAACAACTGTGCCAGCCCCGGCATCGCCGGGTGTATGCCAAAGCGCCGGCTGGCGGCATTGCTGGGGGTGATGGGCAGCAGCGACTCGCGCGCCAGCGCAAGACGCCCGCGCGCGCTTTGATACGGGTTGAACTCGGCCGTGTCGAGCGGCACAACCATGTTGTTGCCATCGTTGCCGCCGAACAGGAACACGCAGACCAGGGCCTTGTAGTCACTGGCCGTGCTAGCTTGGGCCAGGGCTTGCAGCGGCAGCACCCAGGGTGCGGCGGTGGCGGCGGCCAAGCCCTTGAGCAGGCCGCGGCGCGCGGGGTTGTGCGTGCCTGGCGGATAGGCGCTGGGGCAATCGGTGAAGCGTGTGGTCATGGGTGTGTGTCGATGGCGATGGCGAAGGCGATGGCGCGACGGTTCATGTCTGAATCACATGGTCGGGGCTGACCATGGTCAGCGTGAGCGCGGCCTTCACCCGCTCTTGCGTTTGCGCCGAGCTGATGCTGTCCACCAGCGCGGCCAGCCGGGTGCGCGTGCCGGCGCTCATCTGGCCGTGAAAGAAGATCAGGTCCAGGCGCGCCAGCAGCGCCGCGGTGTCGCCGGCCACGGCGACCCAGGGCGTCCAGTCGAAGTCGAGCCGGCCTTCGGCCCAGCCATGGCCGCCTTCCTGAATGACGCGGCGCAAAAAATTCAGGCTGCCCACGACCGCCGTTTCGGTGGTGATCTGAAATTCCGGCGCCACCAGGCCGGCCGCGGCCAGGGGGCCGGCGGGGCGGAAGTTGGGCGAAAAGAAATTGAACACCGAAGGCGCCAGCAGCGGGCTTTGGCCCAGGGCGTCGTCGCCACTGTCCAGTGCATGCACGGCGTTGCGGCCGGTCTTGTTGCTCACGTTCATGGCGCGCAGCAAGTTGGCCAGGCGCTGCACCGGCTCGCGCTGCTTGCCGAAGCGCCCGGCCGCGCCCAGGCTGGGGTCGCGCGCCTCGGGGTCAAGCAGCACGGCGCGCACCACGGCGGCCAGGTCGCCGCGCACGCCGGCGCCGTTGTCATTGAACACCGTGGCCACACGGCCGATGTAGGCCGCACTCGGGTTGCTGGTGACCAGGCGCTGGATCAGTTGGCGGCCGATGAACGGGCCCACGTTGGGGTGCGCGGCGATGTTGTCCAGCGCCGCGGCCAGGTCTTCCACCGCCGTGCCGCCGGGAAGTGTGACCCCGCCCAGCAGCAGCTTGGGGCCGGGCTCGTGGTAGGCCTCGAAGGGCACCATGGGCGTCTTCCAGTTCGCGTCCAGCCCCTCGTCGGGCGAACGGAAGTTGGACGACAGCGCAAAGCTCCACCCGGTAAAGGCCTGGGCAAAGCCCTTCACCACGGCTTCATTGAAGGTGGGGATGGTGGCGCCACCGGCATCGCGCCGCAGCGTGCCGTCGTTGTTCAGTTCCACCAGGCCGATGGACAGCAGTTGCAGCACTTCGCGGGCGTAGTTTTCATTCGGCCGCGTGCCGCTGGTGGCATTGCTGCGCTCGCTGCTGCGCATGTTCAGGAAGTAGCCCATCGTGGGGTGCAGGGTCACGGCTTGCAGCAAGTCGCGATAACCGCCGAATGCGTGCGCTTGGAGCATGTCCAGGTACGACGCCATGCCGTAGGCGCGCAAGTCGCTGGCCACGTTCGAGACCACGAAGATCTGGCTCAACGCAAACGTTACCCGTGAACGCAGTTGATCGACGCCATGCAGCCAGTGCCGCCAGATGGCTTCATAGGCCATGTCTTCGGTGACGTAGGTCTGCGGCCCGTTGCGCTGGCGCTGCCAGTCGATGTACGACGTGTGCAGCTCGGCGCGCTCGTTCATCTGCGCCGCCAGCCAGCGCTCGAAGCCTTGCTCGCGCAGCGCGGCCACGTCTTGCTCGCTGCGCGCGCCGAAGGTGGCCTGGGCCAGAAAGCGTGCAGCGTCAACCTCGCTCGGGGCGGCGGCAGGAGGCAGCGCGGCGCCGCTGTTGGCGCCGGCCAGGCCACCCACGGTGCTGGTGCCGTTCGGGCCCGGGGTGTCAGCGTGGC
>JAYUQE010000537.1:0-6868 GCA_043756905.1 Burkholderiales bacterium
TACCATGCCTTCGGATTCAAGAAGTACGCGCATCGCTACCTTGGACAGGTGCAGTACCTGTTTAACCGTCGATTCAACTTACGAACCATCCTGCAACGCCTGGTGCGGGCGGCTTGTCAGGCCAGCCCTTGCGGCTTGCGGGCAATTCGGAAGGCTGAACTTTGTTGTTGATCAGGTGGGCCCAAGCGTCGCATTCGGTTTGGCCTGCTAAAAGGCCAATTCAAGGTGGCGGCAGACTTCGATGCGCCGCTGCCGCCCGAGCTGCTGGCGGGCTTTGAAGGGCGCTGATGCGTCTGCTGCTCGACACCCATGTCTTCTTGTGGGTGCTCGCCGGGTCGCCCCAATTCAAGCCGGCCGGGCGCAAGATCATCGAAGCGGCCGACATCGTTTTTGTCTCGGCCGTTTCCATTTGGGAAGTCGCGATCAAGGCACGCCTTGGCAAGATTGATGCCGACCCGTTGGCACTGGCTGCGGCCATTGGGGCCAGCGGATTTTCGGAACTGCCCGTCACCGCTGCGCATGCCGCGGGCGTGGCGCAACCGGCGTTGCACCACGCTGACCCCTTCGACAGGCTGTTGATCGCGCAAGCCCTGGCCGAGCCCTTGCGCCTGCTCACTGCTGACGCGGCGTTGCTGCCATACAGCGATCTGGTTTACTTGCTTTGACTCCCCCTTGGGGCGCCGCTCAAGCGTCGCGCAGCAGCTCCTGCATGAGCTGGCGCACGATGGCCAGAGCCGGTGCCTCGCTGCGGCCGGCCAGGGTGACGATGGCGAAGCGTGCGGTCGCATTCAGGGCCGGTTTCAGCACCAGCTCCACCAGGTCGGGGCCCGCGGCCCGAATGGCGAACAGCACGGCGTCGGTGTGCCGCGCCAGTTCAACCAGGCTCGGAATTTCCTCGCAGCGCAGCGTGACGCAGCGCGCCGGGTGTGCGTCGGGCCCGTAGCGTTCCACCAGCACGCGCGCCACCTCGTCGCTCAAGGGCGTTGACGCGATGGGGTACGCGCGCAGTTGATCGAAACTCACTCCGCCACGCTTGCGCGCCAGCGGGTGGCCGCGCCGGCACAGGAAGGCACCACGCATTTCGTAGCTGCTGGTGGCGCGCAGGTCGGGTGCGGGTGTGAGCGACCGGGCATCGACCACCAGCGCATCGATCGTGCGCTCGCGCAGGCTGCGTTCGAGCCGGTCGGTGCGGCCACGCGAAATCTCAAGACGCAGTTGCGGGTGGTGCGTGGCCAGGTGCATCAACAGCGGCGTCATCAGCATCGCGCCCGGCCCGGAACCCAGGCCGATGCGCAGCGTGCCGGCCTGGCCACGGGCCATGTGCACGCTGCTGTCGCGCAGGTCGTCGGCAGCCCCCACGAGCAGGCGCGCACGCTCAACCACCTCGCGGCCAAAAGGCGTGACCTCGCTGCGCCGGCCAATGCGGTCGAACAACGCCTGGCCCAGCTCTGACTCCAGTGCGCGGATGCTGCGGCTCAACGCCGGTTGCGTCAGGAACAGGGCGTCGGCCGACTTGGTGAATGAGCCGGTCTGTGCCAGCGAAATCAGGTGTCGCAACTGGACGAGGGTCATGGTCGCAATGGGAAGGGTGTGCGTAAAACTCATGCTAATGCGAAAAACAATGCATTGGACGTTGCGTTCACTGGAACCTACATTGGCTGTGCAGGCAAGCCCATGTCGCGCTCGCCCCCACACCCCCAGGAGTTGCCATGACGAAGTTTCAACGCTCGCTTGCCATGTTTGCCGGCCTGTTGCTCAGCGCTTGTGCGGCCATCGCGCAGGGCGGGTCCACCAAGCCGGTCAATCTGATGGTGCCGTACCCCGCGGGCGGCCCGTCTGATGCCATTGCGCGCATCTTCTTCAACCCGCTGGGCAAAGAGTTGGGCCAGCAGGTGCTGGTGGAAAACCTGGGCGGCGTGAGCGGCGCGCTGGCGGCACAAAAGGTTCTGGCCGCTCCAGCCGACGGCAGCTTCATCTTTCAGGGCTCGCCCAACGAGGTGATCCTGTCCCCCCTGGCCAATGCCGCAGTGAAGCTGAAGACCGAAGACTTTCGCCTGGTGCACCCGGTGGCCGATGCGGTGATGGTGTTCGTGACGCGCAAGGACCTGGCCGCCAGCAACGTTGACGAGCTGGTCGCTCTGGCGCGCAAGTCGGCCGACAAACCGCTAACTTATGGCAGCGTGGGCATCGGCTCGCTGTACCACCTGATCCTCGAAAACGTACAGGCCGCCACAGGCATCAAGCTCGCGCATGTGCCCTACAAGGGCAACGCGCCGCTGCTGCAAGACATTGCCGGCGGCCAGGTTGACTTTGCGGTGCTGGTGTACAGCGCCGGCATGGGCGCGCTGGCTGACCAGGGCCGGCTGAAGGTGATTGGCCAGCTTGGCGCGCAGCGCTCGGAGCTGCTGAAGAACCTGCCAACGGCCAGCGAAGGCCAGGCGCTGAAGAACTTTTCGTACAAGATCTGGACCGGCTTCATGGTGCCGAAGAACACGCCTGAAGACATCGTCACCCGTTTGCATGCGGCCATCGGCAAGACCTTGCAGAACCCCGAGGTGCGCGCGCAACTGGCGGCGCAGACCCAAGTCGCAGCGGCGCCAATGTCGCTGGCTGAGTCGGCCAAGTTTTTCGAAGCCGAGACAGCGCGTTATCGCGCCATCGCCAAGCAGATCAACTTGCAGCCGCAATGAGTTAGCGCAGCAGCGCCCGAAGAACCACGGTCGCGCGCCACCTTTTTTTCTGGAGCTGCTCGCATGAAAGTCATCGTTCTCGGCGCCGGCCTGCTCGGCGTGACCTCGGCCTACTTCCTGCGCCAGCAGGGTCACGACGTGAGCGTCGTCGACCGCCAGGCTGCGCCGGCCGCTGAAACCAGCTTCGCCAACGGCGGGCAAATCTCGGTGAGCCATGCCGAGCCCTGGGCCAACCCCGGTGCGCCGCTGAAGGTGCTGAAGTGGCTGGGCCGCGAAGACGCGCCGCTGCTGTTTCGCATTCGCGCCGACATGCGGCAGTGGCTGTGGGGCTTGCAGTTCCTGCGCGAATGCACGCCGGCGCGCACACGCCACAACATCGAACAGATCGTGCGCCTGGGCACCTACAGCCGCGACACGCTACAGCAACTGCGGCGCGACATCGGCATTGCCTATGACGAGCGCACGCAGGGCATCCTGCACTTCTATACCAGCCAGAAAGAGTTCGACGGCGCCGAAGCCCCGGCCGCACAGATGCGTGCGCTGGGCTGCGACCGGCGCGTGATTTCGGCTGACGACGCGGTTCGCATTGAGCCCGCGCTGCGCCACATCCGGGCGCAACTGGCCGGCGCCACGTACACGGCTGAAGACGAGTCGGGCGACGCGAACCGCTTCGCGCGCGAACTCGTCAAGCGCTGCGAGCTTGACGGCGTGCAGTTCCTGTTGAGCCACACCGTGACCGCGCTGCGCGAAGCCGGCGGCGCGATTGACCACGTTGAAGCCACCGACAGCGAAGGCCGCTTCCAGCGCCTGCGGGCTGATGCCTATGTGCTGGCCATGGGCAGCCTGAGCCCGCTGTACGCGCAGCCGCTGGGCATTTCGCTGCCGATCTATCCGGCCAAGGGCTACTCGGTGACGATGCCGGTGAAAGATGCCGCCATGGCGCACCAGGTGTCGCTGACCGACGATGAATACAAACTCGTTTTCTCCCGCCTGACGACGGCGTCGACGCCGTCGGCCCCGGGTGGCGACCGCCTGCGCATCGCCGGCACGGCCGAATTGAACGGCTACGACCGCGACCTGAACCGCGTGCGCTGTGAAGCCATCGTCAAGCGCGTGGAGCAACTGTTCCCCGGCGCCGGCGACAGCGAACAGGCGCAGTTCTGGACCGGCCTGCGCCCAGCCACGCCGAGCAACGTGCCGATCATTGGCCGCTGCAAGCTGCCCAACCTGTTCCTCAACACCGGGCACGGCACGCTGGGCTGGACGCATTCGTGCGGCTCGGGCAAGAGCATCGCGCGCATCATCAGTGGGTTGAAGCCGGAAGTGGACTTCGCGTTCAACGGCGCATAGCCGCTTAGCCGCTTAGCCGCTGAGTTGCAGCAGCCAAGGCGCCGTATCCCTAACGGGCGCAGCTTTCCGCTGATCAGGCCCAGCACCTGGACGTGCTGCAAAACAAGGAGACCCGATGCAGTTCTATCTGAATGGCTACACACCCGGCAACCCCGATGTCTTGAAGAAAGAGCTGCCCGCCGCGGTCGACGTTCTGGTCATTGGCAGCGGGCCTGCCGGCGCCTTGCTGGCGGCACAGTTGGCTGGCTTTTCCGGCTTCAGCACACGCTTGATCGAGCGCCGCGATGGCGCGCTGAAGGTGGGGCAAGCAGACGGGGTGGCCTGCCGAACGGTGGAGATGTTCGAGGCTTTCGGTTTGGGCCAGAAGCTCATTCGCGAGGCCTATTGGGTGAACGAAACCGTCTTCTGGCGCCCGTCAAAAGACGACCGCTCGCGCATCGAGCGCACTGGCCGAATTCAAGACACCGAAGACGGCTTGTCGGAGTTCCCGCACGTCATCGTCAACCAGGCCCGCTTGCAGCAATACCTGCTCGACCACATGCGCCTGGCGCCGACGCGGCTTGAGCCCGACTACGGCATGGAGTTCGTGACCCTCAAGGTCGAGCCCGAAGTGCAGGGTGGCAGCGCGCACCCGGTCGTCGTCACGCTGCGCGATGTGGCCAGCGGCGCCTTGACTGCCGTGCGCGCCAAGTACGTGGTCGGCTGCGATGGCGCGCGCAGCAAGGTGCGTGAAGCGATTGGCGCTGTGCCGAGCGGCGACTTCGCCAACCATGCCTGGGGCGTGGTGGACATGCTGGCCACGACCGACTTCCCGGACATCCGGCTCAAGGCCGCCATCCAGTCGGGCGACGAAGGCAACATCCTGCTCATTCCGCGCGAGGGCGGCTACCTGGTGCGGCTGTATGTAGACCTGGGCGAGATCGACCCGAACAAGCGCGAAGCCTTCCGCGACAACACCCAGGAAAAGGTCATTGCCATTGCGCAACGCGTGCTGCGCCCCTACACGCTCGACGTGAAGAACGTGGTGTGGTTTGCGGTGTACCAGGTTGGCCAGCGCGTGACCGACCGTTTTGACGACGTGCCCGCCGATCAGATCGGGTCGCGCCAGCCGCGTGTCTTCATCGCCGGCGACGCCTGCCACACGCACAGCGCCAAGGCCGGCCAGGGCATGAATGTGTCGATGCAGGATGCGTTCAACCTCGGTTGGAAACTGGCCTCGGTGCTTGAGGGGCGTGCCAAGCCGGAACTGTTGCGCACCTACTCCGCCGAGCGCCATGCGATCGCTCAAGAACTGATCGACTTCGACAAGGAATGGTCGAAGATCATGGCCTCGCCGCCGCGCGACCCGGCCCGCCCGGAACTTGGTGGGGTCGATCCGCAGGAGCTGCAGGCTTACTTCGTGAAGTCGGGCCGCTACACCGCGGGTGTGGCCACGCGCTACACGCCGACGACGGTGCTGACAGCCCCGCCAACCCACCAGCACCTGGCCACCGGCTTGCCCATCGGCATGCGTTTTCATTCGGCACCCGTTGTGCGCCTGGCCGATGCCAAGCCGGTGCAACTGGGCCATGCCGCGCGCGCCGATGGCGCCTGGCGTGTCTACGCTTTTGCTGATGCGAGAGGCCAGCGGCTGCGCGAACTCTGCGCCTTCCTGGCGGATTCGCCAAATTCGCCGCTGCAACGCTTCACTCCCGCTGGGGCCGACATCGACAGCGTGATCGACCTTCGCGCTGTCTTCCAGCAGCCGCACCGTGAGCTCAATGTGCAAGACCTGCCGCCCATGCTGCTGCCGCGCAAAGGTTGCTTCGGCCTGATTGATTACGAGAAGGCCTTTTGCCCCGTCAGCCCGGATTTGAAGAACGGTGCCGACATCTTCGACTTGCGCGGCATCGCCCGCGAGCAGGGCGCGATGGTCGTCGTGCGTCCGGACCAGTACGTGGCGAACGTGTTGCCGCTGGATGCGTTCGACGAACTTGCTGGCTTCTTCGGCCAGTTCCTGCTTGATCGTCACTAGGGCGATTGCCGACCTCGGGCCGCAGCACGTTCCTCCATAACAAGTTCATGGCCAATCCTCCCATCTGGACCTTGTCCCACGCCCAGGTTGCTGTTGAAGTCGTCGCCACCATTGCCTTCGCCTTGTCGGGCCTGATCGAAGGCGCGCGTAAGCGGCTGGATGCGGTGGGCATCTGCGTGGTCGCCGGGCTGGCGGCGTTTGGCGGCGGCACGGTGCGCGATGTGCTGCTGGATCGCCGGCCGCTGTTTTGGGTGGAGCACGCGGCCTGGCTGTGGCTGGTGCTGGCCTTGTGCGTGGCCGCCATGCTGCTGATGCGCGCACAGCACCTTGAACCCACCGAACGCGCGATGCAATGGCCCGATGCCCTGGGCCTGGGCCTGTTCACGGCCGGGGGCACGCAGATCGCGCTTGATGCGCAGATGCCGGCGATCGTGGCGGTGGTGATGGGCTTGGTGACCGCCGTCTTCGGCGGCGTGCTGCGCGACATCGTCTGCAACGAAATTCCGCGTGCGTTCAGTGACCACCGGCCCTACGCCATTTGCTCGTTTGCCGGTGGCTGGGCCATGGTTCTGGCCCACGCCCTGGCGGCGCCGCAGTGGCTGGCCTTGCTGGCCGCAGCGGCCACCGCGACTCTGCTGCGCGTGGCCGCCATCGTCACGGGTTGGCAGCTCCCGGCCTGGCGGGCTAACGACCCCGGCGCCGGTGGCAACCGGCCGCCCTGAGCTGCGGCTCTAGGAGGCTGTCGGGCTTTGGGTCGGGCCCGCGTTGAGTCTGGAAAGGGGCTCAGCCTAGGCGCAAAGCGCAGCGATACCGG
>JAYUQE010000538.1:0-6848 GCA_043756905.1 Burkholderiales bacterium
CCGCGCATCCTGCGCCGCATGGCAGGCATGCTGGAAGAAACACAGAACCCGGGCCGGCTATTCAGCTGGCGCGGGATGAGCAAGTTGATGTTTGAATGAAGGCCTTGAAAGGCAGAAACATGCGCACCTCCAGACAATCGAGAACCTTCCTCTGGCTCCCGCTGGCCGCAGCGGCACTGCTTGCCGCCTGCGGCGGCGGTGGTGGTGGCGACAGCGGCGGCCCGCCACCCGTGGTAACGGCATCCAGCACCAGCAGCGCCCGCTACAGCGACAGCATGCTCATCACACTGGTGGGCAGCAACCTCGACCAGACTCTCACCTTCACCGGCGCGGGCTGCCGCAACTATGTGCGCAGCACGACGGCGCCCAACGTCAGCACGGCCACAGCCGCCTACTACACCTGCACGGTGTCGGGCGTGGGCAGCCTGAGTGTCAGCGTCTCAGGCGGTGGCGTCACTGCCGCCACGCTGCCCTTTACGGTGGCCGTGCCGCAGGTGACGATGCTCATCTCCAACCGCGCCGGTGTGGCCGGTTCGCTGGTGCTGACCCTCGCGCCCGACCGCGCGCCGATGACGGTCGACAACTTCCTGGTCTATGTGAAGAGCGGCTTCTACAACGGCACCGTCTTCCAGCGCCACGGCCGTGCGGGCAGCAGCATCAACGTCACTGGGGAGTTCGTGCTGCAGGGCGGCGGCTACAACGCGCCGGTCAGCAGCGCAGCACGCTTCCCGGCGCTGAAACCCGCCAACGCAACGATCGCGCTGGAAGCCGGGCTGTCGAACCTGCGCTACACGGTGGCCATGGCACGCGGCAACCTGGCCAATTCCGCCACCTCCGAATTCTTCATCAACACCGTCGACAACACCTTCCTCGACTCCACCGCCACGGTGCCGGGTTATGCCGCCTTTGCCACCATCACCACCGGCACCACGCTGGTGGACGCGATGGTCGCCGCGCCGTGCAACTTCTCGGCCATCAATTTCGGCTTGAACAGCCCCGACTGCGTGCCCGAGCCCAACCTGGTGGTGGTCAGCGCCCAGCAGAGCCGCTGAGCGCGGCACACCAGGGCAACCGCAGGCACCGCCCATGTGCCAGCTGCTCGGCATGAACGCCAACACGCCCACCGACGTGATGTTCTCGTTCACCGGCCTGGCCACGCGGGCCGATGAACACAAAGACGGTTTCGGCATCGCCTTTTTCGAAGACCGCGGCGTGCGGCTGTTTGTGGATGCCCACAGCGCGCGCCACTCACCGGTGGCGCAGATGGTGAAGAACTTCCCGATCAAAAGCAGCCACGTCATCGCCCACATCCGCAAGGCCACGCAGGGGCGGGTGGCGCTGGAAAACACCCACCCGTTCCAGCGCGAGCTGTGGGGCCGCTACTGGGTGATGGCGCACAACGGTGATCTGAAGGGCTTCCACCCGCGGCTGCACGCCGCCTTCCAGCCCGTGGGCGACACCGACAGCGAGCGCGCGTTTTGCTGGCTGATGCAGGAGCTGGCCAAGGCCCATGCCAGCGTGCCCGGCGTGGCCGAGCTCAGTGCCACCTTGCGCGAATTGCTGCCCCAGGTGGCGCGCCACGGCACTTTCAACATGCTGCTGTCAAACGGCCAGGCGCTGTGGGCACACGCCAGCACGCAACTGCACTGGTTGGAACGCAAACACCCGTTTGCAGCGGCGCAACTGGCCGATGAAGACCTGAGCGTGGACTTCGCTGCCCTGACCACGCCCACTGATTGCGTGGCCCTCGTGGCCACCCAGCCGCTGACCACCGGCGAGCCCTGGCAGGCCTTTGCGCCGGGCGAGCTGCGCGTGTTTGTTGCAGGCGCGTCGTTGACCTGAATGAACGGCAACGCCGCAGCGGGCAATTCCCCTGGCGGCGCGGCGCTGCAACGGCAGAATGCCGGCCACTCCAACAAGGCCCGACATGCCCACCCTGCCTGCCCTGCCCGCGCCGCAGTTCGACCAATTCCTGCGCCACCCCGAGCTGACCCGTCTGTTGCACGACTATGCGCTGGCGCGGCCCGACCTGGTGCGCATCGACAGCATCGGCAAGAGCCATGAGGGCCGCGACATCTGGCTGGCCACGGTGACCCGCGGCGCCATGGGAGGCGACCTGGACAAGCCCGCGTTGTGGATCGACGGCAACATCCACGCCGCCGAGCTCACGGCCAGCACCGCGTGCCTTTACTTCCTGCACCAACTGCTCAGCCAGTACGGTGCCGATGCCGCGACCACGCAACTGCTCAACACGCGCGTGGTCTACATCTGCCTGCGGCTCAACCCCGATGGCGCTGAACTGGCGCTGGCCGACAAGCCGCGCCACATCCGCTCATCGACCCGGCCGTACCCCTACGCCGAAGAGCCGGTGGATGGCCTGACGGTGGAGGACATGGACGGCGACGGCCGCGTGCTCAGCATGCGTGTGCCCGACCCGCACGGCGCCTGGAAGAAGAACCCGGATGCGCCGCGCCTACTGATGCCGCGAGCGCCGGGTGACTTTGGCGGCGAGTACTACCGCGTCATGCCCGAAGGCAGCTTGAAGAACTACGACGGGTTGCGCATCAAGGCCAACCCCGACCTGGAAGGCCTCGATCTGAACCGCAACTTTCCGGCCTACTGGCGCCAGGAATTCGAGCAAACCGGCGCCGGCCCGTACCCGACCAGCGAGCCCGAGGTGCGGGCCATGGTCGACTTCATCACCAAGCACCCGAACATCGGCGCGGCGGTGAGTTTTCACACGCATTCGGGTGTTATTTTGCGGCCCATGGGCACGCAAAGCGATGACGACATGACGCCCGAGGACTTGTGGATCTACAAGCGCTTGAGTGACCTGGGCACCCAGCTCACCGGCTACCCGGCGGTGAGCATCTATCACGACTTCAAATACCACCCGAAGGAGATCATCACCGGCACGCAAGACTGGGTCTATGAACACCTGGGCGCGCTGTTCTGGACGGTGGAGCTGTGGGCCCCCAACCGCGAGGCCGGCATCACCGACTACGACTGGATCCACTGGTACCGCGACCACCCGGCCAGTGACGATGTGAAGCTGCTGAAGTGGAGCGACGAGCAATGTGCCGGCCGCGCGCACGTTGATTGGTACACCTACCACCACCCGCAGCTCGGCCAGGTGGAGCTGGGCGGTTGGGACCGCATGAACTACTGGCGCAACCCGCCGCCGCACTTGCGCGAACGCGAAGCGGCGCGCTTCCCCGGCTGGCTCACCACGCTGGGCCTGTGCTTGCCCAAGCTGGAGCTGCTGCGCACCGAAGTGCGCGCCCTGGGGCCCGACACCTGGCGTGTGCGCATGGCCGTGGCCAATGCCGGGTACCTGCCGGCTTACATCAGCAAGCGTGCGCTGGAACGCAAGGTGGCACGCGGCGTGGTGTTTGAAGTGCACCTGCCCACCGGCGTGAGCCTGGTGCAGGGGTGCCTGCGCATCGAAGGCCCACAGCTCGAAGGCCACGCCGCCAAGGCCAGCTTGCAGGCCTTCTTGCCCAACCGCGACATCACCGCCGACCGCGCGGTGGCCGAGTGGGTGCTCAGCGGCCCGCGCGGCGCGCATGTGGTGCTCACTGCCCGGGCTGACCGGGCCGGTGCGGTGCGCACCGCCATCACGCTGGATTGATTTGCGAGCGCCAGCGAGCGCCGCGCGGCAACGGCGCCGTCTGTGGCAACGGTCTGTGGCAACGGTCTGTGGCAACCGTCAGCGGCGGCGCCGCTTCAGTGCCAGCAGCGCCAGGCCACCCAGCATCATGGCCCAGGTCGAAGGCTCGGGAATCGCGACCACGGGCACCTCGCCCACCACGGCCACCGGCAACGCAGGGCCGGCCGGCGGGTTGCCAGGCAACAAGGGCGTGCCACCGGTGCCGGGCGTTTCGCCCGTGCCAGGCGCTTCGACAACCGTGCCAGCAGCGGGGGCGTTGCTGATGAAAGGGATCGGCAGCACGCCGCCTGCAAAGCCGGGCGCAGCGCCGGTGGCGCCGCCGCCACCACCGCCGCTACCGCCACCACCTTCGCTGCCGCTGCCGCTGCCGCTGCCGCTGCCATACGGCGCGGGTGCGGTGCCAGCATCGGCCGGGGCCGTGGCGCCTGCACCGGAGTCGGGGGCCAGGGAGCTGGCAGCAAAGCTTTGCGTGCCCGGCGCGTTGCTGCCCAGGGGGCCGGCACCGGGGGCGTCGAAACTCAAGTTGCCGTCAGGCAGGTTCAGCGCCGTTGGCGGGGCCGCAGGCAGGGTGTCCGGCCCCTCGGCCGTGTCGCCCTGGCGTTGGGGCAGCCGGGTGATGCGGCTGACGTTGCGGCACACCGTGGGCACCATGATGCATTCGCTGCCTTCGCAATAGACCAGGCCGCGCTCTTCGGCACTCGGGGCCCATTTGGCGCGGCTGATGCGCCCACAAACCTGGCCGGCACCGAAATGCATGTCGCGGATGTCGTTGCTGTAGCTGCTGCGCCCGCTGATCGAGTCGCGCGTGATGAGCACGATTTCGTCGTAGGCGCGCGCGGCCATGCGCTTCTTCAGGGTCTCGCGCGTGGCCGCTGGAATGTCCTGGTAGCGGTCGATCGCGTTGACGATGTTGCCGGTGAAGGGGTTTACGCCCGGGCTGTCCCACGAGCATTGCGCCGGCCCCGGCGCGCTCGCCGAGGCCAGGGCCATGGTGGTGTGAAGGATCAGCAGCATTTGGGTGCGTTCCGTTCCGGGTCAGCCTCGCTCATTTTGGTCAGTCCCTGCAACTCAGGGTTAACCGGGAGCTGACTCTAAGTCTGCAACGCCCGTGTGAGGGGGTTTGAAACCCCATGAATCGGGGGCAATCGGCAAGAAATTTAACATTTTGTTGCGTCGCCCCAACCTTGTTGGGCGGGAGCGACGTGAATTCCGACCGCCTCAGAAGTTGTGAATGAATCCCGCGCGGCCGAGCGACGCGCCAGGTGCCGCCCGAACCAGACAACTTCTCAGGGCCGGAGCAACGAGCGGTTATCGAGGTCGAGTTGGCCCAGCGGCAACAGCACTGCGGGGGCAGCACCGGCCCACTGGGGTGTGATCTGGGCGGCGTCGCCGGCCACCACCACGCGCGCTTGCGCCGCGCCGAGATGGGCCTGGGCAAAGGCCTGCACTTGCGCCGGCGTCACGGCCAGCAGCCGCGGCAGCTCCAAAGCCAGCTCGTCGAGCGGCCGGCCCTGCACCAGGCGTGCCAACACCAGCCCGGCCAGGCCCTGCACGGTTTCGAGCCGGCGCGCAAAGCCGCCGGCCAGGGCGGCTTGGCGCGCCGCCAGCTCGTCGGGTGCGGCGGCTTCACCGCCCAGGCGGGCAAGCTGCTCGCGCAGCGCCGCCACCACGCCGGCCGCGTTGCCATGGCCGGTCTGCGCCTGGGCCAACAGCAGGCAGCCTTCGGGTTGGCAGTCGAGTTCGCTGCGCGCGTCGTAGCTCCACCCTTTGCGGATGCGGATCTCCTGGCTCAGGCGCGAGGAATAGCCCTGGCCGAGCAGGGCATTGGCGACCTGGGCGATGCGCCGCTCGTCAGGGCCCAGCGCCGGCAGCGGCAGCGCCAGCACGACACCGCTCTGGCCGCTGCCAGGCATGTCCACCAGCACCGCGCTGGCCGCCGCGGGTGTGGCCGCGCGCTGCGGCGGCGGCCGGCCTGAGGCAACGCCGAACCAGGCGCCGAAGTGCGTTCGGGCCCAGGCCATGCCCTGCTCGGCAGCGAAGTCGCCCACCAGCACCAGGGCGCTGCGCGCGCTGTGGTACTGCGCGGCGTGGAAGGCCACCACATCGTCGCGCTGCAGCCGTTGCAGCGAGGCCGGCGTGGGCGTGGCGGCCAGGCCTTCGTCGGGCCAGGTTGCGCGCCGCGCCGCCAGCCCCGCCACGCTGCCCGGGTTGCCCAGGGCCAGGGCAAAGCCGTCGTTGGCGCGCTGGCGCTCATGCTCCAGTTCCTGCGCCGCTAACAACGGTGTGCGTGCCATGTCGGCCAACAGGGCCAGCGCGGCCGGCGCATGGGGCGGCGTCACGGTCAGGGCCAAGGTGGTGGCGCGCGGGCCGCAACCGCTGGCCAGGCTGGCGCCCAGCGCTTCGGCCTGCCGCGCCAGCGCCACCGCGCCCACGGCCCGGCCGCGGCGCCAGGCGCCCTTGGTCAGCAGGGTCGATGTCATGGCCGCCAGGCCGCTTTGGCCTGGGGGGTCGAGCTCGGGGCCAGCGCGCACCAGCAAGGTGGCGTGCAGCAAAGGCACGGCGTGCCTGGGTACCAGCACCACCAGCAGGCCGTTGTCCAGGCGCTGCTCAAGGATCCGTGGCAGCGCCAGCGCGCGCGCTGGCGCGGGCTCGGGCGGCAGTTCCACGCCGCGTTGCTGCGCCCAGGCCAGCGGGCCGGCGCCGGCCGCGGCCAAACCGCGCAGGGCGTGGCGGCGGCTGATCAAGGCTTGGGCTCCTGGCTGTAGTGCAGGCTCAGGTGCGCGCGGCCCAAGACGTGGCGGGCCAGCGCGCGCTGCACGGCGCTCGCGCTCACTGCCTGCAGCAGATCAAGCTCTCGGTCGGCGTGGCTGGCCTGGCCGTGCAACGCCAGCGCCCAGCCCACGGCCTCGCATTTGCCGTCGGGCCGCTGGCGCGCCGACAGCACCTGGGTGACGAGCTGGTTGCGCACCTTGGCCAGTTCGGCCGGGTCGATCGGCCGCCGCGCCAGGCGGTCGATTTCGCGCAGCAGTTGCGGCGCCAGTAGCGCCCCGTCCTGGCCACCCGCGGCGATGGCAAATGCCACCAGCATGCCGGCGTGGGCATGCAGCGCGCTGCTGAAGCCGGCCGACTGCGCGCTGCGCCGGCCCACCACCAGCGCCTCGTTGAGCCGCGACGAATC
>JAYUQE010000539.1:0-2597 GCA_043756905.1 Burkholderiales bacterium
CCTTTCGGCTGGGTTCATGGTGGCAGGCCGTCGCCGGCGAGGCCTTTGATCTGGTGCTGAGCAACCCGCCTTACATCGCAGAAGGCGACGCACACCTGGCCGCATTGCGCCACGAGCCGCGCCAGGCCTTGGTCAGCGGCCCGGCGGGGCTGAATGACTTGAAGGTCATCATCGCCGGCGCCGGCGTGCACTTGCGCGGGCGGGGTCGCCTGCTGGTCGAGCATGGCGCCGGCCAGGCCCCGGCGGTGCTGGGTTTGATAGCAAAAGCCGGCCTGGCGCCTGTGGGCACGCGGCGCGACCTGGCTGGGCTGGAACGCTGCAGCGGTGGCCAGGCCACGGGCGCCCGGCACAACGGCGACGCGCCTGCGCCACACCCCCCTTAGAACGTGGGACTTCGGCGTGCGCAATTGGTGAGATATTCGACACCAATCTGTTGCCCGCCCTGCCCTGTTGCGGCATAGGATGAGCCACACCCGGTGCGTTGGGCACAGGCCTGAAAGGGGTTGATGTCATGCAAACACGGCAAGGCTGGGTCTTCATCACAAGCATGCTCGCTGCGCTGGCCAGTCACGCCGCCGCCGGCCCGGGCATCGAAGCGCCGATGTGGCAGCAAATTCAACCGCGCATCCGGTTGGGCATGGCCAGCACCGCGCCCACCCCGCTTTCCAGCCCCTGGGCCTGGGCGCCGGCTGCGGCGCCGGCCGCGCCCTCCGCCCTGGTCATGGGCGACTATTTCTTGAACCTGCGCCGGCTTGGCCTGGGTGATGGCTTTCGCGCCTCCAGCGGCGTGCTGTTGCGGGCCCCGGGCGTCAGCCTTGCCGACCTGGCTGTGCCCGCGCGCGGCAGCGTGGGCAGCCTGGCCCTGGGCAACGCCAGCGCCTTGAGCCCGCTGGCTGACGGCAGCGACGCCTCGGCCACCCAGCCCTACCTCGGGCTGGGCTACACCGGGCGCGCCATAGACGGGCGCTTCAGCTTCTCGGCCGACTTCGGCCTGCTGGCGCAAAACAGCGGCAACGTCATCCGCCTGGGCCGCACCCTGGGTGGCAACCGCAGCCTGGACGATGCGCTGCGCGAGCTGCGCCTGACGCCACTGCTGCAGCTTGGCGTTCGCTACAGCTTCTAGCGCACCGAGACAAGCCTGGCCGGGCCCACAGACTGGCGGGCTTTGCGCCATGGCAGCGGCCGCTGGGCGCGCTTTGCCGTATAACGCTGCGCTGGATAAATCACTTGAAGACAAAGACATGAGCGACGTGCACAAGCAGATCGAAGATTTGGTCAACGGCCACCGCGTGGTGTTGTTCATGAAGGGCACCGCGCAGTTCCCCATGTGCGGCTTTTCGGGCCGCGCGATACAGGTGCTGCAAGCCTGTGGCGTGAACGACCTGTTCACGGTCAACGTGCTTGAAGACGAAGACATTCGCCAGGGCATCAAGAGCTATGCCAACTGGCCGACCATTCCGCAGCTTTATGTGAACGGCGAGTTCGTCGGCGGCTCGGACATCATGACCGAGATGTACCAAAGCGGCGAGCTTGCGCAGGCTGTGAAAGCCGGCTGAAATGAACGACCGGCTGGTGGTGGGCATCAGCGGCGCCACCGGCTCGATCTACGGTTTGAAGCTCCTGCAGCGCGCCCGCGCGCTGGGTGCGCGCACGCACTTGGTGGTGACGCCCGCGGGCGTGCTCAACGTGCATCATGAGCTTGGCCTGGATCGCGCCGCGCTCGAGGCGCACGCCGACCAGGCGCATGCCTGCGGCGATATCGGCGCCTGCATTGCCAGCGGCAGCTTTGACGCCGCGGCGATGGTGGTAGCACCGTGCTCGATGCGCAGCCTGGCGGCCATCGCCCACGGCCTGGGTGACAACCTGCTCACCCGCGCGGCCGATGTGATGCTCAAGGAACGCCGCCGGCTGGTGCTGGTGGTGCGCGAAACACCACTGAACCTGGCCCACCTGCGCAACATGACCGCCGTGACCGAAATGGGCGGCATCATCTTCCCGCCATTGCCGGCCTTCTACAACCACCCGGCAAACATCGAAGAGATGGTTCAAGACACGGTGGAACGGCTGTTGCAAACCCTGGGCATTGCCGGGGCGGCACCAAAGGCCTGGCAGGGCCTGCGCCTGGGCGCTGGCGGCTGACGCAGCTGAACTGATTCAGCGCGCCGCGCTGCTGGCGGCTTGCGCTGCGGTGGGCACCAGCCACAGCTTGCGATTGCCCAAGACGGCGTTCGGGTATTCCGGCCGGCCACGGCTGCCGTTGTAGCGGCCCAATGCCATGAACAAGTCACCGTTCTCACGATCCAGGTAGTGGCGCAAGATGATGCAGCCAAAACGCAGGTTGGTCTGCATGTGGAACAGGCGGCTGGCGTCGCCCGCACCCAGCACCCGCGCCCAAAACGGCATCACCTGCATGTAGCCGCGCGCGCCGGCATGGCTGATGGCATATTTGCGAAAACCGCTCTCGACCTGGACCAGGCCGAGCACCAGCGCGGGCTCCAGACCGGCCCGTTTGCTTTCGTACCAAAGGGCTTCGAGGAATTCGACGCGCGTTTGCAGTTCGCTCTTGCGCCGCTTGAGTCGCTCGCTCATGGCTGCCA
>JAYUQE010000540.1:0-2595 GCA_043756905.1 Burkholderiales bacterium
GCCCAGCACGCCCGACACCCACCATGCCGCCGCCACCACGGCACCCAGGCCGATGCCGGCAAACAGCACCTCGCCGCTGCGCCCTTCGGGCCGGCTGAGCACCCAGGCCAGCAGCGCGCCACCCACGAGCAAGCCCGCGGCCAGCGCCGCGCGCGGCGTGGAGCCGCCGAGCAGCGGCGCGATCAAGGTGGGCAGGTCTTGCCCGCCGGCCAGGGTGAAAGCCACCGAATCCACCGTGGCCACCCTTGCTGCGGCCGTGATGCCCTTGAGCGTGGCGAAGGCACTCACGCCCAGCACCCCCAGCACCACCAGGCCCTTCAGGCTGCCGGCGCCCAGGCGCACCAGCGTCTTGCTGCCGCAGCCCGAAGCCAGCACCATGCCAAAACCGAACAGCACGCCGCCGAGCAGGTTGGACAGCCACACCACGCGCGGCACCGCGTACACGCTCTTGCCGGCCTGCACCCAGCCCAGCGCGACCATAGCGTTGAAGCCGATGATGGCCACGGCCATGGCCAGCGCCCACATGCGCATGCGCGTCCAGTCGCCCATGTTCACGACGTCTGACACCGCGCCCATGGTGCAGAAGTGCGTGCGCTGCGCGATGGCGCCGAACACCACCGCCAAGGCGAAGCCGGCCCATAACACCTGGTTGTACAGGCCGGGCAAGGCCGCTTCGGTCATGACCGTACCTGTCTCATTTCAACAGCCCGCGACGCCACGCGCTACCCACGCAGCAAGAGTCCGACAACCAAGCGAACGCCGCGGATCCGGCTCTGCCGGGCCGCCGGCGTTGCCCCCTTGAGGGGGCTGAGCCCGGACGAGAAACAGTCCCTGCGGACTGTTTCTCGCCTGCGAAGGCCTTTCGGCCTGCCTGCCGGAAGGAGCGCGAAGCGCGTAGGGGGTGGTCATTTCAATGCCGCCAGGCGATCTTTGCCGGCCTGCGCGGCTTCGGTGTTGGGGTAGGTCTTGAGCAGTTCGTCGATGGTCTTGCGCGCACCGGGCTTGTCTTTCATTTCGGCCTGGCTGTTGGCCACGGCCAGCAGCGCCTCGCCGGCGCGCGGGTGGTCGGGCGTGGTGGTCACGAAGTTGCGAAACGCCGCGATCGCCTCTTTGTAGTCGCGCTTGCCGTACAGCGCATTGCCCAGCCAGTAGCGCGCGGTGGCACCGAAGGGCCCACTGCCGTAGCGGCGAACGAAGCCGCCCAGGGCGGCGCTGGCCTTGTCGAAATCGCCCCCCCGCAGCACGGCCATGGCGTCGTCGAAGGCGCGCTTTTCGGCCGGGTCGACCTCCATCTCACGCCCGTCAACGCTGGCTTTCACCGGCTCAAGCTTGCGCAAGCGTTCTTCCAGGCCCTTGCCGGCGTCGGTCTGCTTGCGCTGCAACTCGGCCAGTTCGCGCGCCAGGGTTTCGTCGGCGCCACGCAGCTTGGCCAGTTCGCTGCGCATCGCCTCAAGCTGGTTGTTCAGGTCGAGCAGGCTGCGGCGCAGCACCTGGAGTTGTTCATTGAGCTGCGCATTGAGCTGGGCCGTGTTGGCCAGCAGTTCGGCCTGGCGGGTCTTGGCGCCATCGTCAACGCTGGCGATGCGCGCGCGCAGGTCGAGGATCGCCTTGCGCGCTTCTTCATCGTCGAACAAACCTGCCCGGGCTGACACCGCGGCCAGGCCGAGGCAGATCAGCACGGTGGCCCTCACGCTCAAGCGCCGCAGCATCTCAGCGGTCCTTCAACTCGGCGCGCCGGTTCTTCGCCCAGGCGGCCTCGTCGCTGCCGGGCGCAGCGGGGCGTTCCTTGCCGAAGCTCACCGCTTCAAGCTGGCCTTCCGTCACCCCCAGCAACACCATCTGCCTGGTCACCGCTTCGGCACGCTTCTGGCCCAAGGCCAGGTTGTATTCGCGCCCGCCGCGCTCGTCGGTGTGGCCTTCGATGACCATGCGCTTGGCCTTCTGCGCGGCCAAGGCCTTGGCATGGCCATCTACCAGCGCGCGGTGGTCGTCCTTGACGACAAAACTGTCGAAGTCGAAGTACACCGTTCGGCCCAGCGCCGTGGCGCCGGCTGCGCCGGCATTGGCCTTGGCCAGGTCTACCGTGGCCACACCCGACTGCGGCGCGCCGCCGGTGGTGGCCCCTGTGCCCGGCGTGGCGCCGGCCACGCCACCGCCCACCGGCTTGGGCGTGCGGGTTTCAATCGGCGTTTCGTCCAGCTTCACCGACGAAGCGCAACCGGCCAGGCCAGCCACGCCGGCCAGTGACAACAGGGCAGCGAAGAGGGGGTGTTGCATGACGTTCTCCTTGCAAAACAAGTGGGTCAATCGGACACGGGCGATCAGCTCAGACGCAAGCAGTCTCGCGCAGCAGGTTTATTCATACCTTCTCAGCGCGCAAACGGGCCCCAGGCGGGCTCGCGCAAATCGGCGCCGCTGGCCAGCAGGCGGGTCTTGATCTTGCCATCCAGCGTGCTGGTCATCAGCACGTCGCGGCCCTGGGTGCGGGTGGCGTACACGAGCAGCCGGCCGTTGGGCGCGAAGCTCGGGCTTTCGTCGTTCACGGTGTCGGTGAGCGTGCGCACCGTGCCGCTGGCCAGCTCGAGCGTGGCAAGC
>JAYUQE010000541.1:0-19821 GCA_043756905.1 Burkholderiales bacterium
CAACGTCTTCATGCAGTTCAACCGCACCGAAGACGGCGTGATGCACCCGCTGCCCAAGCCGAGTGTGGACACCGGCATGGGCCTGGAGCGCCTGGCCACTGTGCTGCAAGGCGTGCACAGCGTGTTCCAGGTCGACCTGTTCATGCGCTTGCTGGACGAAGCCAAGCGCGTGGTTGATGTGGCCGGCGCAAAAGACTGCGACCGTGAAGCGGCTTCGCTGAAAGTGATTGCCGACCACATCCGCTCCTGTGCCTTCACAGTGGTCGATGGCGTCATTCCGGGCAACGAAGGCCGCGGCTACGTGCTGCGCCGCATTGCCCGCCGGGCCATCCGCCACGGCTACAAGCTGGGGGCGCGCAAGCCGTTCTTCCACGCCCTGGTGGCGCCGCTGGTGGCCGAAATGGGCGAGGCCTACCCCGAACTGCGGCGCGACGCCGTGCGCGTGACCGAAGTCCTGAAGCAAGAGGAAGAGCGCTTCTTCCAGACCATTGCCAATGGCATGGAGATCATTGAAGGCGCCTTGGCGGGCGGCACGAAAAAGATCGAAGGCGACCTGGCCTTCAAGCTGCACGACACCTTCGGCTTCCCGCTCGACTTAACGGCTGACGTGTGCCGCGAACGCGGCGTGGTGGTTGACGAAGCCGGCTTCAACGCCGCCATGACGCGCCAGCGCGAACAGGCGCGTGCTGCCGGCAAGTTCAAGGTCGCACAGGGCCTGGCCTACAGCGGCGCGGACACGGCCTTCCACGGCTACGAACACCTGGTGTGCGAACAAAGCAAGATCACTGCGCTGTATGTCGATGGCGCGCCGGTGAACCGAGCCCGCGCTGGCGACGATGTGGTGATCGTGCTCGACCACACCCCGTTCTATGCCGAAAGCGGCGGCCAAGTGGGTGACGCCGGTGAGCTGCGCAACCCGCGCGCCCGCGTGATCATCGAAGACACCACCAAGATCCAGGCCGCGGTGTTCGGCCACCAGGGCCGGATCGTCGAAGGCGAGGTCGAGGTAGGTGACGGCTTTATCGCCCGCGTCGACCCCGAGCGCCGCGCCAGGACCGTGCGCAACCACAGCGTCACCCACCTGATGCACAAGGCCTTGCGCGAAGTGCTGGGCGCGCATGTGCAGCAGAAGGGTTCGCTCGTGAACGCCGAGCGCACGCGCTTCGACTTTGCCCACAACGCGCCGGTAAGCGATGCGCAAGTGGCCCAGGTTGAATCAATCGTTAACGCCGAAATCCTGGCCAACGCGGCCACCCAGGCCCGCGTGATGGCCATCGAAGACGCGCAAAAGTCGGGCGCCTTGATGCTGTTCGGCGAAAAGTACGGCGACGAGGTGCGCGTGCTCGACATCGGCAGCAGCCGCGAACTCTGTGGCGGCACCCATGTGCAGCGCACCGGCGACATCGGGCTGTTCAAGATCGTGGCCGAGGCCGGCGTGGCCGCGGGCATACGCCGCATTGAGGCCGTGACGGGCGGCAATGCCCTGGGCTACTTGCAGCAGCTTGAAGGCACGCTGGGCGGCGTGGCGTCGCAACTGAAGGTGACGCCGGCTGAAGTGCCGCAGCGCGTGGGCGCCATGCTCGACCAGGTGCGTGCGCTGGAACGGGAAGTTAGCGCGCTCAAAGGCAAGTTGGCCAGCTCGCAGGGCGATGAACTCCTGGCCCAGGCGGTGGATGTGGGCGGCGTGAAGGTGCTGGCCGCCACGTTGCAAGGGGCGGATGCCAAGACCCTGCGCGAGACCCTGGACAAGTTGAAAGACAAGCTCAAAAGCGCGGCCATCGTGCTGGCCAGCGTGGACGGTGGCAAGGTGCAGTTGGCCGCGGGCGTCACGCCCGATTGCATGGGCCGAGTCAAGGCTGGTGAACTGGTCAACCATGTCGCCCAGCAAGTCGGCGGCAAGGGCGGCGGCAAGCCCGATCTGGCCATGGCCGGCGGCAGTGATGCGGCGCAACTGCCGGCCGCGCTGGCTTCGGTGCAGGCCTGGGTGCGAGCACGGTTGTAGGCCGTTCATTGCCGTCACCGAAGCCGCCACCGAAAGGCCTCGCCATGTCAAGCACTCCGACCAACCCGGCCATCGTCACCCTGCGCCGCGCCTGCGCCGCCGACGCCGATGCCTTCGCTCGCATGATGGCCGACCCTCAGGTCTTTGGCGGCCTGATGCAAATGCCTTACCCCGACGCCGAAACCTGGCGTGCGCGCCTGGTTGAAGGCGCCGCGCCGGGCAAGCAAGACCTGCATCTGGTGGCCGAGGCCGAAGGCAACGTGGTGGGCAGCGCCGGCCTGCACCCGGCCGGCCCCATGGCGCGGCGCCGGCATGTCATGCACCTGGGCATCTCCGTGGCGCGCGAATGGCAGGGCCGCGGCGTGGGCTCGGCCTTGATGGCCGGGCTGTGTGATTACGCCGACAACTGGGTGGGCATCTTGCGCATCGAGCTCACAGTGTTTGTGGACAACCCGCATGCCATCGCCTTGTACGAACGCTTCGGCTTCGAGCACGAGGGCACGCACCGTGGCTATGCGCTGCGCGATGGCATTTATGCCGACGCGCACTTCATGGCCCGGCTGCACCCCCACCCGCCGCGCGTGGGCGGTGCATGATGGCGATCGCACCGCAGGCGTGGGTGGGTGAATTCATCAAGGCGCAATGACCATGCGTGACAGCACCGAGGCCGAAGTCAACGCGCTGCAAGACGTTTGCGAACGCCTGGCCGGCTTTTGCGAGCATGTTTCGGTGGAATGGCTCGACGGCTACATGACCGCCTTGCTGGCCAGCGCGCGCGTGCCCGCGTTCGAGGAATGGGCACCATTGGCCTTTGACGAAGCCTGGCCGCGTGTGTTTGCCGACCCGGTTGATCACGACCAGGCGCTGCGCGCGGTGCAGCGGCGCTGGAAGGTGCTGGCCGCGCAGCTTGACCCGCAAGCCGGTGAAGGGCAGGACGGCGTATTGACCCTGGCGCCGCTGATGTTCAGGCCTGATGACGAAGAGGTAGCGGCCATCAGCGCCACGCTCGGGCCGGAAGAACTGGAGGCGCTGACCAAGCTTGGTTTGATCTGGGCCACTGGCTTTACCGATGCCGTGGCTGACTTCAAGGCAGATTGGTCGCACCCGCCGCCCGATGCCGATGCGCAGCAATGGTTTGACGAATGCCTGGGCATGATCCGTGGCCTGATTGGCGGCATCGACGCCGGGCTGGCCGCCCACCTGCGCCGGCAATACAAGCGCGAGCCCACGCGCGAAGAACTGGTTGACGAAGCCGCCATGGGCGCGCAAGCGCTGCGCCAGTATTGGAACGAACACGCCCCGCGCCCCGCGCCGCGCGAGGTGCCGCCCAAGGTGGGCCGCAACGACCCCTGCCCCTGCGGCAGCGGCAAGAAATTCAAGAAGTGCCACGGCGCTGTGAACGAAAGCAAACCGTGAGCCTGCCCGGCCGCCCGAAAGGCGAACACCGTAGTGCGAAGCACGAAGGAACTTAAATGACCGATGGGCTGGAACTGCAAGGCCGGCACATCGTGCTGGGCATGAGTGGCGGCATCGCCTGCTACAAGAGTGCGGAGCTGGTGCGAGAGTTGATCAACAGCGGGGCCACCGTGCAGGTGGTGATGAGCGAAGCGGCCTGCCGCTTCATCACCCCGGCCACGATGCAGGCGCTGAGTGGCCGCACCGTTTGCACGGATCAATGGGACGCCCGCGAGCCCAATCACATGCCGCACATTAACCTTTCACGTGAGGCCAGCGCGATCATTGTTGCGCCGGCCAGCGCCGACTTCATGGCCAAGCTGGCGCATGGTCGGGCCGATGACATCCTGAGCTTGCTGTGCCTGGCGCGGCCGGCCGTTACGTGCCCGCTGCTGCTGGCTCCGGCCATGAACCGCGAGATGTGGGCCCACCCGGCCACGCAGCGCAATGTGGCCACGCTGCGGGCTGACGGCGCGCACATCCTGGGCCCGGGCAGTGGCGACCAGGCCTGCGGCGAAGTGGGCGACGGGCGCATGCTCGAAGCCGCCGAACTGCGCGATGAACTGATCGCCTTTTTCCAACCCAGGCTGCTGGCGGGCAAGCGCGTGCTGATCACCGCCGGGCCCACCTTCGAGGCCATCGACCCGGTGCGTGGCATCACCAACTTGTCCAGCGGCAAGATGGGTTTCGCACTGGCGCGCGCAGCGCAGGAGGCCGGCGCCGAGGTGACGCTGGTGGCCGGGCCGGTGCACCTGGCCACGCCGCGCCACGTGCGGCGCATCGATGTGCGCAGCGCGCAGCAGATGTTCGATGCGGTGCTGCCGTTGGCGGCCATGAGCGATGTCTTCATCGCCACCGCCGCCGTGGCCGACTGGCGGCCATCAGCCTTGTCGGACAAGAAAATCAAGAAAGATGCCAGCGGCCGCGTGCCCAGCTTCGAGATGACCGAGAACCCAGACATCCTGGCCAGCGTGGCGCGCCTGGCCAAGCCGCCGTACTGCGTGGGCTTTGCCGCCGAAAGCCACGATCTCTTCAAACATGCGCGCGAAAAATTGCAGCGCAAGGGTGTGCCGCTGGTGGTGGGCAACATCGGCGCGGCCACCTTCGGGCGTGACGACAACGCGGTGGTGCTGGTGGACGCGGCGGGCGAGCGCGAATGGCCGCGCGCCAGCAAGCTGGAGTTGGCCCGCGCGTTGGTGGCCGAGATTGCGCAGCGGCTGACTTCTTCCGTTAAGGGGTGAGCATGGTCGTGGTGGATGTGAAGGTGCTCGATGCGCGCATGGCTGACGCCTTGCCGCAATACGCCACGCCCGGCAGCGCTGGCCTGGACTTGCGCGCCTGCCTTGACGCGGCGCTGGTCATTGAACCCGGCCAGACCGTGCTCATTGCCACCGGCCTGGCGATCCACATTGGCGACCCGAGCCTGGCCGCGATGCTGCTGCCGCGTTCGGGCCTGGGCCACAAGCACGGCATCGTGCTGGGCAACCTGGTGGGGCTGATCGACAGCGACTACCAAGGCCCGCTGATGGTGAGCTGCTGGAACCGCGGCCAGCAGGCCTACACGGTGCAGCCCATGGAACGCATTGCGCAGATGGTGATCGTGCCGGTGGTGCAGGCGCACTTTCGGCGTGTTGATGAGTTCGGCGCCTCACAGCGCGGCGTGGGCGGTTTCGGCTCCACAGGCGCGGCCTGAAGCCAGCGGTTAACCTGGCTCAGCGCAGCGGGCTCAGTGCAACGAAGCCGGGCCGTCGCCGGCCAGGCTTAACCCGGCGCTGCCCAGGCTGCCGGCTTCGGTTTCGGCGGCGCTGGCATCGCGCACGTCGACCACTTTGATCTGCAAGCGCAGCGCCAGGCCGGCCAGCGGGTGGTTGCCGTCGAGCACCACGTGGGTGGGGTAGATCTCGGTCACGGTGTAGATGGCATCGGCAGGCATGTCCGGTGTGGCTGCGCCCGGCGGCAGGCCTTCAAAGCGCATGCCGGTTTCCAACTGCTCGGGAAACAGCGCGCGGTTCTCGAAGCAAACCAATTCGGCGTCGTAGTCGCCAAAGGCATGCTCGGGCTCCAGGTGCAGGTTCAGCGCATCGCCCGGTGCATGCCCGGCCAGGGCTTCTTCCACCTTGGGCAGCAGGTCTTCGCCGCCAAAGAAAAACTCGGTGGGTTCGGTCAGTTCGTCGATCAGTTGGCTCTGTGCGTCGCACAACTTCCAGCTCAAGGTGACCACGCAGGGGGCTTGAATGTTCATGCAAACATCATCGCACGGCGCCAGTGGAGAATGCCCGCATGAACCTGCTGCAACCCACGCCCCTGCTCGGTGGCTTGTCGTGCGCGGCGTTCATGCGAACGCATTGGCACAAGGCCCCCTTGCTGGTGCGCCAGGCGCTGCCTGCTGGCCTGGCCTTGTTGCCGCGCAACGAACTGTTTGCGCTGGCCGCGCGCGAAGAAGTCGAGTCGCGCCTGGTCTGGCGCGAGCCGCAAGGGGGCGCCTGGCAGATGCGCCACGGGCCGCTGCCGCGGCGCGAGTTGCCGCCCATTCGCCAAGGCGGCTGGACCTTGCTGGTGCAGGGGATCGATCTGCACCTGGACGCCGCGGCCGCGCTGCTCGAACGGTTCACCTTCATTCCGCGCGCCCGGCTCGATGACCTGATGCTGTCGTACGCCACGCACGGCGGCGGCGTGGGCCCGCATGTCGATGCCTACGACGTGTTCTTGCTGCAAGTGCAGGGCCGGCGGCGTTGGCGCATCGCCCCGCCGGGCGATGCCACGTTCAAGCCGGGGCTGCCGCTGAAGATTCTCAAACGCTTCAAGCCCACGCAGGAATGGCTGCTCGAACCGGGTGACATGTTGTACCTGCCCCCGGGCTGGGCGCATGACGGCGTGGCCGAGGGCGAATGCATGACCGCATCGGTGGGCTTTCGTGCGCAAACGCCGGCGCAGATGGCGGCGGAGTTGTTGCAGCGCCTGGCCGATGCTTGCGACCTGGACGCCGCGCAGCCGCCCTATGCCGACCCGGCGCAAGCGGCCACGGCGCAGCCGGCGCGCTTGCCGCTGGCGTTGCAAGCTTTTGCCGGCCGGGCCTTGAGTCAGGCCTTGGGCCAGCCGCAAGCCGTGGCCTGTGCGCTGGGCGAGTGGCTAACCGAACCGAAGCCGAAAGTAACGTTCGAGGTGGCCGGCGAACCGGAACCGGGCAGCGGTCTGAGCCTGGATCGGCGCAGCAAGATGCTGTATGACGACGCCCACCTGTTCATCAACGGCGAAGCCTTCGAATGTGCCGGCCGCGACGCCACGCTGCTGCGCCAACTGGCCGATGAGCACAGGCTTGGCGCAGCGCAGGCTGCCCGCCTGAGCGTGGGCGCGCGCCGCGTGGTGGCGCTCTGGGTGCAGGCGGGGTGGTTACAGGCAGACTCGCCATGATTCAACCTGAGCCGCCGCTGCCGTCGTCGCTGCACATTGACAGCCCTGCAAGCTTCCTGGCAGCTCTGAAATGGGCCACCCAGGTGGCGTTGGCGCAGCGCTCGCGAACCATGGTTTGGGCCGACCCGTCGTTTGATCACTGGCCCTTGGACGACGAGGCATTGCTGGCCAGCCTGGCGGCCTGGCTGCGCCAGCCGCTGCGCCAGCTGACGCTGCTGCGCAGCGGCGGCGCCGCCATGAGCCAGCGCCACCCGCGGTTCGCGCGCTGGGGGGCGACCTGGTCGCATGCCGTGCAGTGGCGCCTGGCGCCGGCAGACGCCCTGGCCCTGCCCAGCGCCGCCTGGGTCCAGGGCGCCGCCATCGTGGTGCTCGACGACCCCTCGCTTTGGCTGGGCCAGGCCCGCACGCAGCGCGCCGCCGTGCAGCAGTGGGGCGAACAGATTGACGTGGTTTTGCAACGTTCACAGCCCGGCCCAGGCTTCACGACCTTGGGCTTGTAGCGCAACTACAGGGAATGCACCTAGTTCGGCTAGAATGCCGGGCTGGGCTCGAATTGGTTCGGGCTCTCATGATCTGCTGCGCATCACGCGTGATTCGATCGTTGCTCTCCCCCCTACTAAATCGAGGATTCCTTCCATGAACAAGACTCTCCTGCTCGCCTCTTTGGTGGCCACTGTTGCGCTGGCTGCTTGCGGCAAGAAGGCTGAAACAGCTGCTCCCGCCGCCGCTGTGACCGCGCCCGTGACAGCGGCAGCGACCACCGCTGCTGCCACCGCCGCCTCGGCCGTGACCGGTGCTGCTGATGCTGCCGCTTCGGCTGCTGCTGGCGCCGCGTCGGCTGCCGCGGGTGCCGTGGCTGATGCTGCCAAGGACGCTGCCGGCAAGGCCATGGACGCTGCCAAGGCCGCCGCTGCCAAGACCGTGGACGCCGCCAAGGATGCCGTCAAGAAGTGATGCTGGCGGGCCGCACGGCCCGCTCAAGCACCAAAACAAAAGCCGCCCTCGGGCGGCTTTTTCAATTCTGATCCTTGCTGATTACTTCAGCTCGTTGAGCAAAATCTCAACGATGCGTTGACCATGCTCGCCGGCTTCGGCACCACCCTGCGAGTTCAACACCGCCACCACCGATTTGTCGGCCTCGGCCTTGACCGAGACACGGTACTTCACGGGTGAGGTATCGGTATCGTTGCGGCCGAACAGGCGTTGGAAGATGCTGGGGTCTTCCTTGCCGGCGCTTTTTGGGTCGACGTAGCGAACGAAATACACGCCTGCTGCGCGATCGCGGTCTTCCACCGTGAAGCCACTGCGGTCCAGCGCCAGGCCCACGCGGCGCCAGGCGCGGTCAAAATTCTCGTCAACCTGCAAGCTGGCGGCGGGGCGGCCGCTGAGCACGCGCGCACGGGCCACCGGGGCCGCGGCCGCCGGCGTTGCGGCGCCGGTGGCCGCCACCTGGGTGCGCGCCGTGTCTTCGCGCCCACCGAGCTTGACCATCAGCCGCGTCAGCATTTCGGCTTCAAGCTGGGGGTCGTTGGCACGCGGGCGCCATGTCGTGTTTTCCTTCAGCGCACCCACGTAGACCTCTTCCATGCCGCGGTGGGTGATGAAAACGTCGCTGCCCGCACCGTTGCGCTCCACGCGAAGACGGAAGCGATCGCGCTCACTGCTCGAGTACAACGAATCGAACAAGCGCCCGAGTGCCGAGCGCACGAAGTCCATCGGAATCTTGGCGCGGTTCTCGGCCCAGCTGGTTTCCATCACGCCAGCCTCGGGTGAATCGGTCACCAGGTTGAAGCCCAGTTCCTGCCAGAAGCCGCGCAGTTGCGGCCACAGCCGGTCTGCCGGCAACGGCACATTCAGCCAACGCTGGTTGCCGTCGCGTTCGATCTTCATCGCACCCAACGTGGCCGGCGCCACCACGGCGGCAGCGGCGGCCGCGGGCGCAGCCGCTGCCACGGCCTGGCCGCTGGCGCTGACGCTGCCGCCCTGCACCTGAAAACGGCTCTCGCGCGCAAGTTGGGTCAGGTCGGGCGGCACATCGAGCGCGGCGGTTTTGGTCGCGCCGCTGCGATAGTCGACCTTGTCGCCGCCAAGAAAATTCTCCACGGTGGAGCAGCCTGTCAGGCACAGCGCGGCGGCCAGGGGCAGCGCAGCCAAGTTCGCAAAGGGGCGAGTCAAACGGGGTCGGTTCACGTGCGGGGTGCTCCAGCGCGGCACAGGGCCGCGCACAAGAAGTTGTGAGGGTTCAACGCAGGCCGGCCAGCGCCATGGCACTGGCCACGCGGGCCTGGCCGGCAGCGGTCAGCGGCACGATGGGCAGCCTTAACGCCGGCTTGCACAGGCCCAGTTGGGCCATGGCCCATTTGGTGGGGGCGGGGCTGGGTTCACAGAACAGTGCGCTGTGCAGTTCGAGCAGGCGAAGTTGCAGCTCGGCGGCGCGCCGGGCCTGGCCTTCCATGGCGGCCGTGCACAGCTCATGCATCAGGCGCGGCGCCACGTTGGCGGTGACGCTCACGTTGCCGTGGCCGCCCAGCAGCATCAACGCCACGGCCGTGCCATCGTCGCCCGAATAGACGCAAAAACCCTTGGGCGCATGCTTGATGAGGTGGGCGCCACGCTCGATGTCGCCGGTGGCGTCTTTGATGCCCACCACGCCCGGCACCTGGGCCAGCCGCAGGGTGGTTTCAAACTGCATATCGGCCACCGTGCGGCCGGGCACGTTGTAAAGCACCACGGGCAGATCCACCGCCTCGGCAATGGCCTTGAAGTGCTGGTAGATGCCTTCTTGCGACGGCCGGTTGTAGTAGGGCACCACTTGCAGGCTGCACGCGGCGCCCACCTGCTTGGCAAAGCGCGTGAGTTCGATGGCTTCTGACGTGGCATTGCCGCCGGCCCCGGCCATGATGGGCACGCGCCCGGCAGCATGTTCAACGCTGACGCGGATGATTTCGCAATGCTCTTCGACGCTGACCGTGGGTGACTCGCCTGTGGTGCCGACCACGACGATGCACGCGGTGCCTTCGGCGATGTGCCAGTCAACGAGTTTGCGCAGGCTGGGGTAGTCGATGCTGCCGTCTTCATGCATCGGCGTGACCAGCGCGACGAGACTGCCAAGAATGGGTGTCATGAAAGGGATCCTGGGAATCAGTCGATTTTAGGCCAACGCTGCCCGCACGGGCTGGGCAGCCGCGGGGTCATGCGCCAGCGCCGCAATGCGCTGCACAAAACGTGGCGGGTTGGCCAAATAGCCGTCTTCGAAGGCCACCACGCGCAGGCCCCGCGCGGCTTCAAGCAACTCACCCGGGCGCAGCAAGAAGTCAGGTCTTGATGGCCGCCCGACGGTTTCGTTGCCCTGCGCAAAAGTTTCATACAACAGCACGCCACCGGGCGCCAATGCGGCGAGCAGCGGTGGCAGCAGTGGGCGCCACAGGTAGTTGGTGACGACGACGGCATCGAAGCGCCGGTCACCCAAGCGCCAGGGCCCGCCTTCGAGATCGGCCACGATGATTTCGGCCTGGCCGTGCAGTGACGCCAGCGCGGCGGCGTCGCGGTCCACGCCGGTGACCTTGAAGCCGGCCTGGCTGAACCAGCGCACATGGCGCCCGCTGCCGCAGGCCACGTCCAGCACCGTGCCGCCCGGGGCAATGAGCGGCGTGAAGCGCGTGACCCACGGCGAGGGCACGGCAAGGCCAGCGTGATCCATCAAAAGCAAGCCCAGAAACGCACTGCCAGGTCCACCGCCAGGTGCGGGTTCAGGTAGGCGGCGAACACCGCGCCCAGCGCCAGGGCGGCCAGCGTCCAGCCCAGCAGGCGTATTTGCAGCAAGTGTTTGTGCAGCAAGTGCTTCAGCATCGCCGTCATGCCGGCTGCGCCCGCAGCAGCGGTGTTTCGCGCACCGGCAAGTTGGCCAGGAAGGCGAACACACCCAGGGCGATCGCCAGGCCCCAGACCACGTCGTAGCTGCCGTACACCTGGTACAGCCGCCCGCCGAGCCAGGCGCCCATGAACGAGCCGACCTGGTGGCTGAGGAAGACAAAGCCGCCGAGCATCGACATGTATTGCACGCCAAAAATCTGCGCCACCACGGCGTTGGTGGGCGGCACGGTTGAAAGCCACAGCAGCCCCATCGTGGCGGCGAAGACATACACGCTCGTTGGTGACAGCGGCGCGGCCAGGAACGCTGCAATCACCACCGCGCGCAGCAGGTAGATGGCCGACAGGATGCGCGGCTTGGACAAGCGCTGGCCCAACATGCCCACGCCATAGGTGCCGATCACATTGAACAGGCCGATCAGCGCCAGCGCGGTGGCCGCCACCTCGGGCTCCAGGCCCTTGTCCTTCAGGTAGCTGGGCATGTGCACGCCGATGAACACGACCTGGAAGCCGCAGACGAAATAGCCCGCGGTGAGCCAGCGAAAACTCTTGTTGGCAAAGGCTTCGCGCAGCGCCGCACCCGCGCTTTGCTGGAAGCTGCCCGCTGCAGCCTGCGGTTTTTCATTCAAGCCCAGTGCCAGCGGCAAGATGCCGAGCGCCAGCACGCCCAGGATTAACAGCGCCTGCTGCCAGCCAAAGTGGCTGATCAGGCTGTTCTCCACCGGCACCATCAGGAACTGGCCGAACGAGCCGGCTGCGGCCACCAGGCCCATCGCCCACGAGCACTTGGCCGCGTCCACGTTGCGCGCAATGACGCCAAAGACCACGGCGTAAGTGGTGCCGGCCTGGGCCAGGCCCACCAGCACGCCGGCAGTCAGCGCAAAGCCGACGCCGCTGCTCACCTGGGCCATGGCCACCAGGCCCGCGGCATAGAACAAGGCGCCGGCCCACAACACCCGCATGGCACCGAAGCGGTCGGCCACCATGCCCGCCAGCGGCCCGGCCAAACCCCAGGCCAGGTTCTGGATGGCCATGGCCAGCGAGAAGGTTTCGCGCGTCCAGCCGCGTTCAATGGTGATGGGTTGCAGCCACAGCCCGAAGCCATGACGAATGCCCATCGACAGTGAGACCACCAGCGCGCCGCACAGCAGCAATTGGGTCAGCGGCATGCGCACGGGCGAAGCGGCTTGCGGGAAGTTCATGGCCGGAACTCTACCGCCCGGCCGCTGGCAGCCCGCGGCGTGGGGTGAACTCGCTACAGTGCCGTCCAAAGAGGAGACCGCAATGAAGGTGCTTGTCCTGGGCAGCGGCGTGATCGGCACGACCGCCGCCTACTACCTGGCCCGCGCCGGGCACGAGGTGCAGGTGTTCGATCGCCAGGCAGGCCCGGCGCTGGAAACCAGCTTCGCCAATGCCGGCGAAATCTCGCCCGGCTATTCGGCGCCCTGGGCTGGCCCGGGCGTGCCACTCAAGGCCATCAAGTGGATGTTGATGGCGCACAGCCCCTTGGTGATCTGGCCCATGCTGGACCCCGCCATGTGGCGCTGGGGGCTGGCCCTGCTGGCTAACTGCACCGAGCGTGCGTATGCCTTGAACAAGAGCCGCATGGTGCCGCTGGCCGAGTACAGCCGCGACTGCTTCAAGGCCTTGCGCGCTGAAACCGGCATCAGCTATGACGACCGCGCCTTGGGCACGCTGCAGCTCTTTCGCACCCAAAAGCAGCTCGACGGCACCGGCAAGGACATCGACGTGCTGAAGCAATACGGCGTGCCCTATGAGCTGCTCGACCGCGCCGGCTTCGTTCGTGCCGAACCGGCGCTGGCGCTGACGCAGGAGAAATTCGCCGGTGCGCTGCGCCTGCCAGGTGATGAAACGGGCGACTGCTTCAGCTTCACCCAGCAGTTGGCCGACATGGCACGTGCCCTGGGCGTGCGCTTTCACTTCAACACGCAGATCGAAGCCATGGAAGCTGAAGGCGGCAGCGTCACCGCCGTGCGCACAGCCCAGGGCCGCTTCAGCGCTGACCGTTATGTGGCCGCACTGGGCAGCAGCACGCCCTTGCTGCTCAAGCCGCTGGGCTTGAGGCTGCCGGTGTACCCGGTGAAGGGCTATTCGATCACCGTGCCGATCACCCATGCCCCCGGTGCGCCTGAATCCACCGTGATGGACGAAACGCACAAGGTGGCGGTCACGCGCCTGGGCAACCGCATCCGCGTGGGCGGTACCGCTGAACTGGCCGGTTATGACCTGCGCTTGCGCGAAGCTCGGCGCGGCACGCTGGAGCATGTGGTGACGGATCTGTTCCCCACGGGGGGTGACGTTTCAAAGGCCAGCTTCTGGTGCGGCCTGCGGCCGATGACGCCCGACGGCACGCCCATCGTCGGCGCCACGCGCTACCCTAACTTGTTGCTGGCCACCGGGCATGGCACCCTGGGCTGGACCATGGCCGCGGGCACCGGCCGCGTGCTGGCGGACTTGATTTCGGGGCGCCAACCCGAAATCGAGATCAGCGGTTTGAACCTCGCGCGCTATCACGAAAACGCACGCTGAGCCGCACGGTGGCGGCCAAAAGGGCCTGCCTAGAATCCGCCGCCATGGCCACCCAGCAAGGCGTTTACGCAGAGAGTTCGATCCGTGTCCTGAAGGGCCTGGAGCCGGTGCGGCAGCGCCCGGGCATGTACACCCGCACCGACAACCCGCTGCACGTGGTGCAAGAGGTGATCGACAACGCGGCCGATGAATGCCTGGCCGGACACGGCGCGCGCATCGCGCTCACCTTGCATGACGACGGCTCGGTGAGTGTGGACGACGAAGGCCGCGGCATTCCCTTCGGCCTGCACCCCGAGGAAGGCGTGTCGGTGCTGGAAATCGTCTACACCCGGCTGCATGCCGGCGGCAAGTTCGATAAAGGCGGTGCCTCGGCGTACAGCTTTTCAGGCGGCCTGCACGGCGTGGGCGTGAGCGTCACGAATGCGTTGGCCAAGCGGCTGGAGGTGGCGGTCTGGCGCGAAGGCCAGGTGGCCACGCTGGTGTTTGGCGGCGGCGATGTGGTCGAGCCGCTGAAGCTGCGCAAGCTCGCCGCGGGCGAGCGCAAGCAAGGCACGCGCGTGCGGGTGTGGCCCGACCCGAAATACTTCGACTCACCCGACCTGCCGCGCCACGATCTCACCCACCTGTTGCGCAGCAAGGCGGTGCTGCTGCCTGGCGTCAGCGTGACATTAACGATTGAAAAGACCGGCGAGACGCAAACCTGGGCCTACCAAGGCGGCCTGCGCGACTACCTTGGCCAGGGTCTGGCCGCTGACCCAGTGATTCCGCTCATCGAAGGCGCGCAATACGCCAGCGGCAACGAAACCGAAAACTTCGCTGAAGGCGAGGGTGCGGCCTGGGTGTTGGCCTTCACGGCCGACGGTGCAGTGCTGCGCGAAAGCTACGTCAACCTGATTCCCACCGTGGCCGGCGGCACGCATGAATCGGGTTTGAAAGACGGCTTGTTCACGGCCGTGAAGGGCTTCATCGAATTGCATTCGCTGCTGCCCAAGGGCGTGAAGCTGATGCCCGAAGACGTGTTCTCGCGCGCCAGCTTCGTCCTCTCAGCCAAGGTGCTCGACCCGCAGTTCCAGGGCCAGATCAAGGAACGCCTGAACAGCCGCGACGCGCTGCGCCTGGTCTCGGCCTATGTGCGCCCGGCGCTGGAACTGTGGCTGAGCCAGCATGTGGAGCATGGCAAAAAGCTGGCCGAGCTGGCCATTTCACAGGCACAAACCCGCCAGCGTGCGGCGCAGAAGGTTGAAAAACGCAAGGGCTCGGGCGTGGCCGTGCTGCCCGGCAAGCTCACCGATTGCGAAAGCCGCGATATCGCACTCAACGAGCTGTTCTTGGTGGAAGGTGACTCCGCCGGCGGCAGCGCCAAGATGGGCCGCGACAAGGAAACGCAGGCCGTGCTGCCGTTGCGCGGCAAGGTGCTCAACGCCTGGGAAGTGGAGCGCGACCGCATCTTTGCCAACAACGAGATTCACGACATGGCGGTGGCCATCGGCATCGACCCGCATGGCGTGAACGACGCACCCGACTTTTCCGGCCTGCGCTACGGCAAGGTCTGCATCCTGAGCGACGCTGACGTGGATGGTTCGCACATCCAGGTGCTGCTCATCACGCTTTTCTTTCGCCACTTCCCCCAACTCATCGAACGCGGCCATGTGTACGTGGCCAAGCCGCCGCTGTTTCGCGTGGACGCACCCGCGCGCGGCAAGAAGCCGGCGGCCAAGATCTATGCGCTCGATGACGGCGAATTGCATTCCACGCTCGACAAGCTGCGCAAGGAAGGCGCGCGGGCCGATTCATGGACCATCAGCCGCTTCAAGGGCCTGGGTGAAATGAGTGCCGAGCAATTGTGGGAAACCACGCTCAACCCCGAAACGCGCCGGCTGCTGCCGCTGGCCTACGGCGAGCTTGATTTCGCAGCGACCACCTTGTCACTCACCAAGCTCATGGGCAAGGGCGAGGCAGCGGCGCGGCGCGAGCTGATGGAACTGCATGGCGACGAAGTCGAGGTCGATGTATGAAGTCTGTTCATCAAGTCAGGTGCTGCTTTCGCATGTTGAGGCAGGGGGGCTTTCATGGCCATTCTTGAAGGCATTCAAATCGAGAACTTTCGTGTTCTGAAGGATGTCACGCTCGGGAAAACCTCAGACAACCGAGCGTTCATTCCATTACCACGGTTGATGGCGGTGATCGGTGCAAATGGAACCGGCAAGTCCACGTTGCTTGATGCGCTCGGGTTTGTGGGCGACTGTCTGGCTGACGGTGTGGAAGCGGCGTGTGACCGGCCGCACCGCGGGGGTCTTGAACAACTGCGCACCCGGGGTGTGAGCGAGCCGATCAAGTTCGAGATTCGATATCGACAGAATGCCGAATCAAGGCCCATCAGCTATACGTTGCATGTGCATGCTGATCGGCATGGTCGGGCACAAGTGGTTTTTGAACGGCTGCGGCAAAGCCGAAAGGGCCAGCGAAATCGCGGTCGTCTGTATTCGTTCCTGGAGTTGAAGGACGGCCGCGGCGAGGTGTGGAGCGGCGAGGCGTCTGAGGAGCGCGAAGGCAAGGCGCGCACTGAAGTGCGAATGAGTGACAGGCAAGTCTTGGGCATATCCACCTTGGGTGCACTGGCAGACCACCCGCGCATCGCCGCGTTTCGGGAGTTCTTGTCGGGTTGGTATCTGTCATATTTCGTGCCGCAGCAGGCGCGCAGCCAGCCTATGGCGGGCGCAGAGCCGCACTTGAACCGCACAGGCGACAACCTGGCGAAGTACCTGCAATTCATCGCGCGCGAGCAGCCGAAGGAGTTCCAACTACTGCTTTCGCGGATTGCGCGCAAGGTGCCCGGTATCAAGGCCATCAAGCCGGTCGAGGCGCCCGACAAGAGATTGCTCCTGGCCTTCTATGCCAAGGGGTATGACGAACCGTTCTATCAGCAAGACATGTCCGATGGCACCTTGAAATTGCTGGCCTACCTGCTGTTGATGGAGGATCCCAACCCGGCCCCGCTGATTGGTATCGAAGAGCCAGAGAACGGGCTTCATCATCAGTTGCTGGCCTTGCTCGCCCAGGAGCTGAAGTCTTTTGCGCAGAAGTCGCGCGGCCCCCAGGTTTTGGTGACCACGCATGCGCCGAACTTTGTTGACGCGCTCACTCCTGCCGAGGTTTGGCTGTTGGAGAAAGATGACCAGGGCTTCAGTCGCCTGATGCGGGCTGAAGACATCAAGGGTGTTCGCGCCATGTTTGACGAAGGCCTGCCCATGGGCAGCCTGTGGTTCAGCAATCACCTGAGTGGTGCGCTCGGTGGTGCTGGCGCATGAACTGGTTTGAGGTGTTGGTCGAGGGGGCGGCTGATGTGCCAGTCTTGCGAGAAGTCTTGACGCGCCGATTTGGTTTGGTTGAAGGCGCCCAGTTTCGGCTGCATGCACATCGTGGCCGGGGTACTTTGCCCGCAGATGTACTGTCGCAGCCGCCACCGCACAAGCTTGGTTTGCTGGATCAATTGCCTGCCAAGTTGCGCGGATGGTCGTGGTTGGGGCCACAGGCCTGCGTTGTGGTTGTTGTTGATGCCGACAACGACGACTGCAAGGAACTGTTGCGGCGCCTGCATGACATGTTGGTGCGCTTGCCAAAGCGACCCGCGCGCGTGTTGTTTCGCTTGGCCATCGAAGAAACCGAAAGTTGGTTTCTTGCTGATCGCAGTGCCATTGAGCGCGCCTACCCAAAGGCAAGACTGGCAAAGCTGATGCGCATGCAGCCGGACGCGGTTGTAGGTGCTTGGGAGGTTCTTGCGAACGTGATCGGCATGCGCCCCGACAGGGTTTCAGGGCTAGACAAATTCGAGTGGGCCAATCGCATTGCACCGCATCTCAACTTGGATCAGCCCGGTTCGCCGAGCCTTGGCAAACTCATCGCAGGCCTGTCAAGGGAACTGGCTCACTCTTCGGTCCCCCAGGCATGAGCGAACTGCCCCCACTGCGCCTGCGCCCCACCATGCTGTCTGACCTGGCCTTTGTGCAGACGGTGGAGACCGATGCGCGCAACCTGCCGTTCATCACGCCCTGGGAGCGCACCCAGCATGAAGGCGCGGTGCGCATTCCAGACTTTCGCCACTTCATCGTCGAGGCCGGCGCGGCCTATGAACGCAGCGGTTTCATCATCCTGCAAGGCTGCCGCAACCAGCATGGCAGCGTGGAGTTGAAGCGCATCGTGCTGCAAGACAAGGGCCAGGGCCTGGGCCGGCGCTGCGTGCGGCTGCTCAAGCACATGGCCTTCAGCGACCTGCATGCGCACCGCTTCTGGCTCGACGTGAAGCAGCTCAACGCGCGCGCGCTGGCGCTGTACGTTAGTGAAGGTTTTGTGGAGGAAGGGCGCCTGCGCGAAAGCGTGCGCCTGCGCGGCGAGGGCGCCGACGGCTACGACTCGCTGGTGGTGATGAGCCTGCTCGACCGCGAATACCAGGCGCGTGTGGCGCTGGGCCTTGAAGCCTGACTTGGAGAACACAGCCATGCAAAGCACCATGATGAACGTGCCCTTGTCGGTGAACGGCTTGCTCGAACGCGCGGGCCAGCTTTTCGGCGGCAACGAGATCGTTTCGCGCCTGCCCGACAAGAGCCTGGTGCGCCACAGCTATGCGCAGTTCTATCAACGCACACGCACGCTGGCGGCGGGTTTACAGGCCCTGGGCTTGAAGAAGGGCGATCGCGTGGCCACGCTGTGCTGGAACCACCATGCACACCTGGAAGCGTACTTCGGCATTCCGGCTGCGGGCGGCGTGATGCACACCTTGAACCTGCGCCTGGCGGCTGAAGAAATTGGCTGGATCGCGGGCGATGCACAGGACCGATTTTTGATCATCGACGACATCTTGCTGCCGCTGTACAGGCAGTTCGCGCACCTGCACAAGTTCGAGCGCGTCTTGGTGTTCCCGTTTTCAGGCGCACCGGTTGCGGCTGATTTCGACTGTTATGAAACGCTGTTGGCGGGTGCCGATGGCGCCGGGTTTGAATACGCCGCCCACGACGAAACCGACCCGATTTCAATGTGCTACACCTCGGGCACCACCGGGCGGCCCAAGGGCGTGGCGTACTCGCACCGTTCCACCGTGCTGCACACCCTGGTGGCCAGCCTGGGCGACTACTGGGGCCTGCGCGGCGCCGACACGGTGCTGGCCGTGACCCCCATGTTCCATGCCAACTGCTGGGGCATACCGTATGGCGCGGTGATGATGGGTGCCAAGCTCGTGTTCCCCGGCCCGCACCTGCACCCCGATGACTTGCTCGACTTGATGCAACTGGAGCCGCCCACGCTGAGCCTGGGTGTGCCGACGATCTGGCTGTCAATGATCCAGCTCTATGAACGCGCGCTGACTGAGCAGCCCGGCCGCTGGAAGCTGCCCGCCGGCATGCGCTCGCTGGTGGGCGGCGCGGCGGTGCCGGAATCCTTGATTCGTGCCTTTCACAAACACGGCGTGTGGCTGCTGCAAGGCTGGGGCATGACCGAAACCTCGCCCGTGGCCACCATCTCCTACCCACGCGCGGAACTGCGTGATGCCGACATGAACGAGCGCTACCGCCGCGCCAGCCTGGCCGGCGTGCCCGTGCCGCTGGTGGATGTGCGCCTGCAAAGTGAAGACGGCAGCATCGTGCCGTGGGACGGCCGCAGCATGGGCGAAGTGCAGGTGCGCGGCCCCTTCATCACCGGCAGCTATCACCAGGTGCCGGTGAGCGAAGAGAAGTTCACCGCAGATGGCTGGCTGCGCACGGGCGATGTGGGCAGCATGGACGAGCTGGCGTTCCTGCGCATCACCGACCGCACCAAAGACCTGATCAAGAGCGGCGGTGAATGGATCAGTTCGGTCGACATGGAAAACGCCCTCATGGCGCACGGTGCCGTGGCCGAGGCTGCGGTGATCGCCATTCCCGATGAAAAGTGGAGCGAGCGGCCGCTTGCCTGCGTGGTGTTCAAGCCGGGCCAAAGTGCCACGCCTGCGCAACTGGCCGAGCACCTGTTGACTGCACATGGCTTTGCCAAGTGGCAGTTGCCTGATCGCTTTGAAGTGATCGACGCCATTCCGCGCACCAGCACCGGCAAGTTCTGGAAGCTGAAGTTGCGCGAGCGCTTTCCAGCCTGACAGGACGTTCAATGATTTCGCCTGAACAGATTGCGCTGTACGAGTCGGTTGCCCATGGCGGGCCTGGGGCGTCTGGAGCGTCACGCATGCTGAACAGCAGCGGCCTGCAAGGTCTGGCTTCCGCTCTGGCGTTGAGTTCGCACATGGTCATGCCCGGCCGCTGGCTGCCCTGGGTGTGGGACGCCCAGCAAGGCCGGCGCCCGCCTGAGTTTGCGAACATCGAGCACGCCAATGTGGTGATGGCGCTGGTGATGGCGCAATACAACCATGTGGTGGCGATGTTGGGGCCGGCTGCGAACACACCTTTCGCGCCGCTCTTTCAAACCGACACGGCGCATACGGTGAATGACTTTTGCCGCGGCTTCATGCTCGGCGTGAACCTGGCCAAGCGTGATTGGCAAGGGTTGCGCGG
>JAYUQE010000542.1:0-6813 GCA_043756905.1 Burkholderiales bacterium
GATGAAACTCCAGTACGTGGTGGTCACCAGCGTGGACCGCGACGACCTGCGCGATGGCGGGGCGCAGCATTTCGTCGACTGCATCCGCGCGATCCGCGAGCTCTCCCCGGGGACGAAGATCGAGATCCTCACGCCGGACTTCCGTGGCCGGCTGGACCGGGCGCTCGCGATCCTGAACGCGGCGCCGCCCGACGTGATGAACCACAACCTGGAAACCGTGCCGCGTCTGTACAAGCAGGCGCGCCCGGGCAGCGACTACGCCTTCAGCCTGAACCTGTTGAAAAAGTTCAAGGCCCTGCACCCGGGCGTGCCGACCAAGAGCGGCCTGATGGTGGGCCTGGGCGAGACGGACGAGGAAATCCTGGCCGTGATGCGCGACATGCGCGCGCACCAGATCGACATGCTGACCATCGGCCAGTACCTGGCGCCCAGCAGCCACCACCTGCCCGTGCGGCGCTACGTGCACCCGGACACCTTCAAGATGTTCGAGCGCGAGGCGCAGGCCATGGGGTTTTCCCATGCCGCGGTAGGTGCGATGGTGCGTTCAAGCTACCACGCTGATCAACAGGCGCATGCCGCAGGAGTGCCCCAAACATGAACCGCCGCCACTTTCATTCCGGCCTCATCTTGTTGTTGCCCGCTGGCCTGGCCGAGGCCGCGTTGAGCGAGGGCGACGCCGCCGCCGGCATACGCGAAGCGCTGCAACGCGGTGCCCTGGCCGCGGTGGGCCTGCTGAGCAAGGCCGACGGCTTCATGGGCAACCCCAAGGTGCGCATACCGCTACCCGGGGTGCTGAAAGACGCGGCCAAACTGCTGCGCGCCACCGGCCAGGGCAGGAAGGTTGATGAACTGGTGCTGGCCATGAACCGCGCCGCCGAGGCTGCCGTGCCCAAGGCCCAGGCGCTGCTGGTGGACACGGCCAAGCGCGTGAGCGTTGAAGACGCGCTGCGCATCGTGCGCGGCGGCGACACCGCGGTGACCGACTACTTTGCCGGCAAGACGCGCGAGCCGCTGGGCAAGGAGTTCCTGCCCATCGTCACCCAGGCCACCGAGCGGGTGGCCCTGGCCGACAAGTACAACGCCTTTGCCGGCAAGGCCGCCGGCATGGGGCTGGTGAAGAAGGAAGACGCCAAGCTCGAGCCCTACGTCACCGCCAAGGCGCTCGACGGCCTGTACCTGATGATCGGCGAGGAAGAAAAGAAGATCCGCCGCGACCCCATCGGCACCGGCAGCAAGCTGCTCAAGGCGGTGTTCGGGGGGCGTTGAGCGCGGCGCGCAGGGTGCCCTGCGCAGCGCCACCAGGCGCGTTGCCCAGCGCGGCGCGCGCAACTCGGGCGTGGTAACCCGCTGCGGCGGCGCCCAGCACCAGCCCGGGGTGTGCGCCGTCAGTGATCTCAACCGTTATGAAACCCGGCCACTCGGTCACGATCTCCTGGCGCAACCGTGCCAGCCCGGCGCAGGCGGCGCTGGCCTCGTAGAGCAGGGCGTGCGGCAAGGCGGCATGGCACAGGCGCTGGGCTTGCGCCAGGGTGTCAACGAAGTCCAGCACCGCGTCGCTGCCGTGCAAGGCCTGCGTCACCTCGGCGCGCAGGGCCTGGCCGGCGCACAGCGCCAGCACGTGGCGCCGACCCAGCAAGACCGGCGCAGGCGCAGGCAGCGGCCTGGCCACCTCGGGCAGGGCGTGGAAGGCCAGGTTGACGCGGCTGCTGCCCGGCGCGTCGATGCGCTCGCACGGCGCCCCCAGCGCCTGGGCGCAGGCCTGCACCAGGCGCCAGCTCGTGGTGTCAAGCTCGGCCGGGCCGTTGGCGCGATGGGCGCAATGGTGGGCAAAGTGGCAGCTCAGGCGCACCGGGCTGCCGTCGTGGGCCAGTTCAATGCGCCACAGCAGCGCCGAGCGTGCCAGCTCCAGGCCCCAATCGAGCACCGCCGCAATCAGCGTGTGCGCCAGCGTCGCATCCGTCACCATGCTGGCGCTGCCCACGCCAGGTGCGCGCGCAACGCGCAGCGACACACCGCGCTCGGCGGCGTCGCGGCCACGCTGTGCCACCAGGTCATCAAGCAGCGCGCCCAGGTCCACCACCTCGGGGTTGAGCCTCACCCCGGCATGCAGGCGTGCGAGTTGCTGCGCCATGATGGCCACGCGGCGCGCCTGCGCCAGCTCTTCATGCAAGGCGCGCAGGCTGGCGCGGTCGATGCTGCCGCCCACCGCCAGCGCCGTCACGCGCTGCAAGGCTGCCGTCAACGGCGCGGCCACCTCGGCGCCCAGGCCACTGATCAGCGCGCGCTGCCAGGGTGCAGTGCGTGGGTCGGCCAGGCCGGGCTGCGCGGCGTTCGCAGCGCCGCCGCGCGGCTGCAGACCAGTGAAGTTTGATGACATGCTGCGCCCGCCCCGAGCTTGCCGGCGGGGGTGCCGGCGCCCCAACCCAGGCAAGCGCCGATGCTCGGTGGCCGCACCGGCCCTGGCTACCCCGCGGCTGGTGGGAGCTGACCCCGCGGCCGCGGGCCCGTCAACTCATCATCAAATCAACGATCAGATCACGCCCAAGCTGCGCAGGCGCGCGCGCTCGTCGCCGTCCACCCCCAGCTCGCCCAGCACCTCGTCGGTGTGCTCGCCCAGCAGCGGCGGCCCGCGCCTGACTTGCACCGGCGTGACGGAAAGCTTCATCGGGCTGCCCACCACGTGCAGGTCTGGCGCCAGCGCATGCGGCACCGCCTGGCGCATGCCGCGGTGCTGCACCTGTGGGTCGTCGAACACCTCGGCCAGATTGTTGATCGGGCCGCAGGGCACGGTCACCGCCTCCAGCGCGGCCAGCCAGTGCGCCTTGGTGCCCCGCTTGAACGCCGCGGCCAGCAGCGGCACCAGGGTGGCGCGGTGGCGCACGCGGTCGGCGGCGCGGGCGTAGCGTGCGTCCTGCGCCAGGGCGGGTTGGCCCAGCACATCGCAGCAGCGGCGGAACTGCTCGTCGTTGCCCACGGCCAGCACGAGGTGGCCGTCAGCGGTTTCGAACAACTGGTACGGCACCAGGTTCTGGTGCGCATTGCCATAGCGCTGCGGCACCTGGCCGGTGACCAGGTAGCTGGCCCCCAGGTTGGCCAGCATCGCCACCTGCGTGTCGAGCAAGGCCAGGTCAATCGCCTGGCCCTGCCCGGTGGCTTCGGCGTGGCGCAGCGCGGCAAGCACGGCCACCGTGGCATACATGCCGGTGAACAGATCGGCCACCGCCACGCCGGCCTTTTGCGGGCCACCGCCGGGCAGGTCGTCGCGCTCGCCGGTCACGCTCATCAGGCCGCCCATGGCCTGCGCGGCCACGTCGTAACCGGCGCGCAACCGGTACGGGCCGGTCTGGCCAAAGCCGGTGATCGAGCAGTACACCAGCGTCGGGTAGCGCGCCAGCATGCTGGCTGAATCGAGCCCGTAGCGCGCCATGTCGCCGACCTTGTAGTTCTCGATCAGCACCTGGCTGCGCGCGGCCAGGCGGTGGATCAGGGCCTGGCCTTCGGGGTGGGCAATGTCGATGGTGATGGCGCGCTTGTTGCGGTTGGCGCCCAGGTAATAGGCGGCGTCGCTGGTATCGCGGCCGGCGCGGTCCTTGACGAACGGCGGGCCGAACTGGCGCGTGTCGTCGCCGCGGCCGGGGCGTTCGACCTTGATCACATCGGCGCCCAGGTCGGCCAGTGTTTGCGTGCACCACGGGCCGGCGAGGATGCGCGACAGGTCGAGCACGGTGACGCCGCTCAGGGCACTGCGGGGCAGGGTGGGTTGATTCATGGCGGGCGATTCTGGGGCACGGCCTGCGGGCCGAGCGCCGGGTCGATCCCAGGCTATGCTGCACGCGCCACCCGAGCGCACGATGCCCCCCACTACACCCCCCGCCCATGACAGCGCTGCGCCGCTGGATGTGCTGATCGTCGGCGCCGGCTTCGCCGGCCTGTACATGCTGCACCAGGCGCGCAGCCTGGGGCTGAATGCGCTGGTGCTGGAAGCCGCGCCCAGCGTCGGCGGCACCTGGTATCACAACCGCTACCCCGGCGCGCGCGTGGACATCCAGAGCCTGGAGTATTCGTTCTCGTTCGACGAAGCCTTGCAGCAGGAATGGCGCTGGAGCGAGCGCTACGCCGCCCAGCCCGAACTGCTGCGCTATGCCAACCACGTGGCCGACCGGTTTTCGCTGCGCGACGGCATCTTGCTCAACACCCGCGTGGCCGCGGCGGCGTTCGACGAGCCGGCCTGCGCCTGGCAGGTGCGCAGCACCGAGGGGCGCACCTGGCGCGCACCGTTTCTGGTGATGGCCAGCGGCCCGCTTTCAACCCCCAACAAGCCTGCCTTCCCCGGCCTGGCGACGTTCAAGGGGCGCGTGCTGCACACCGCCGACTGGCCACATGAGCCGGTTGATTTCAGCGGCCGGCGCGTGGCCGTGGTGGGCACCGGCTCGTCGGCCGTGCAGGCCATTCCGTTCATTGCGCAGCAAGCCGCCCGGCTCACCGTGTTTCAGCGCACCGCGGCGTACTGCGTGCCGGCGCACAACGGCCCGCTGGATGCGGACTTCGAGCGCCGCATCAAGGCCGACTACGCCGGCTTTCGCGCCCGCAACCGGCGCATGCGCCCAGGCTTCGGCAGCGAGCAGCCGGCGGGCACCGGCTCGGCCCATGCGGCCACGCCCGCCGAGCGCGAAGCCGAGTTCGAAGCCCGCTGGCAGGTCGGCGGCTTTGGCCTGCTCGGCGCCTACACCGACCTGTTCACCGACCCGGTGGCCAACAACTACGCCGCCGAGTTCGTGCGCAACAAGATCCGCGCCGCGGTACGCGACCCGGCCACCGCTGAACTGCTGTGCCCGCAACAACCCATCGCCTGCAAGCGGCTGTGCGTGGACACGGGCTACTACGCCACTTACAACCGGCCCACCGTGCAGTTGGTGGATGTGAGCACGCAGGCCATTGCGCGCATCACCGAAACCGGCCTGGTCGCGGGCGGGCAAACGTTCGAGTTCGACGACCTGGTGCTGGCCACCGGCTTTGACGCCATCACCGGCACCTTGATGCGGCTGGACTTGCGCGGCCGCGCCGGCGTGCGCATTCAAGACAAGTGGGCCGGCGGGCCGCTGAACCAGCTTGGGCTCATGGTGCAGGGCTTCCCCAACCTGTTCAACGTGGTCGGGCCGGGTTGCACGGCGGCGTTCACCGCTGTGATTGCGGCCATCGAACACCATGTGCAGTGGATTGGCGAGTGCATCACCCACCTGCGCAGGCATGGCCTGAAGACCATCGACGCCACGGCGCAGGCCGAGGCGCAATGGGTAGCCTACGTGAACGCCGTGGCCGCGCAGACCCTCTTCCTGAGCTGCAACTCCTGGTACCTGGGCGCCAACATCCCGGGCAAGCCGCGCATGTTCATGCCCTTGACCGGCGGCTTTCCGGCTTATGTGGAACGTTGCACGGTGGTCGCACGCCAGGGCTATGAGGGCTTTGCGCTGGCATGAGGGCCGCAGCCACTGCCGCTGTGCTGGGCGCTGCGCTGCTGCACGCCGGCTGCACGCCTGCGCTGAACTGGCGCGATGTGCGCCCACCGGGCAGCGGCTTGCACGCGCAACTGCCGTGCAAGCCGGCCAGCCAGGTACGCAGCGTGGGCCTGGCCGGCGCCAAAGTCTCGATGACGGTTCTGGCCTGTGACGCCGGTGGCGCCACCTGGTCACTGGCCTGGGCCGATGTGGCCGAGCCGGCGCAGGTGGGCCCGGCGCTGGCCGCGCTGCGTGACGCGGCCCTGAACAACATCGGCGCTGGCGCCGCCACGCCCTTGCCGCTGGCCGTGAAGGGCAGCACCCAGCATGCGCAAGCCAGCCGGGTGGCCTTCGCCGGCCAGTTGCCCAGCGGCACCGCGGTGCAGGCGCAAACCGCGGTGTTTGCCAGGGCGCTGCGCGTGTTCCAGGCCAGCGCGCTGGGCGCGGGGCTCGACGCTGCGGCCGCCCAGGCCTACTTCGATGCCGTGAGCCTGGCGCCATGAGCCCGCCGGGCCGCCCCAAGGCGAATACCGCAGTGCGCAGCGCGGAGGTTGCCTGATGAACCCCGGTGTGCGCCTGTTCGCCGTCTTCGCCTTCGCGTACTTTTTCTCGGCGCTGCTGCGCGCCGTCACCGCCACGCTGGCGCCGGTGTTCAGCAGCGAACTCGGCCTGGGCGGTGGCGACCTCGGCCTGCTGGGCGGTGCCTACTTCCTGGGCTTTGCGGCGCTGCAGTTGCCCTTGGGCCATGCACTGGACCGCCACGGCCCGCGCCGGGTGCTCACCGCCTTGCTGCTGCTGGCCGTGCTGGGCTGCGTGGGCTTTGCGCTGGCGCAGGGCCTGGTTGGCTTGATCGTGTCGCGCGTGCTCATCGGCATGGGCGTGGCGGCGTGCCTGATGGCGCCGCTGACCAGCTACCGCCACCGCTTCACGCCGGCCATGCAAATGCGCGCCAATTCGTGGATGCTGATGACCGGCTCGCTGGGCATGCTGGCCTCCACCGTGCCGGTGCAATGGTTGTTGCCGGCGTGGGGCTGGCGCGGCCTGTTCTGGGCCGTGGCCGGCCTGCTGGTGGTGGCCATGCTGCTGATCGCCGGGCTGGTGCCGCGCGATGCGCCGCCCCAGGCAGCGGGTGAGCCTGGGGCCGAGGCTGAGGATGTCGGCGGCTACGGCGTGATCGTGCGCCACCCGCTGTACGTGCGCATGGCGCCGCTGGCCTTCTTCGTCTACGGCGGCATGATCGCCGTGCAGGCGCTGTGGGCCGGGCCGTGGCTGACCCGCGTCGGCGGGGCCTCGGCGGCGCAGGCGGCGCAGGGCTTGT
>JAYUQE010000543.1:0-2584 GCA_043756905.1 Burkholderiales bacterium
CGGCCTGATCCCGCTCCCATGTTCAAGCGCCAACACGATGGCGCACAAGCTCAAGCGGCCTTGCGCACCTTAGGCAGCAAGTTATTCCCAATGATCTGCTTCATCACCTCCACCGCACCGCCCCCCACGCGGCACATTCGCGCATCGGCAAAGGCGCGGGCGATGGGGTATTCCCACATGTAGCCCCAGCCGCCGAAGAATTGCAGGCACTGATCCATCACGCGGCCTTGCAGTTCGGTGGTCACGAGCTTGGCCGCGGCGGCGTCCACCGGGTCGAACTGGCCCTTCATGTGCAGCTCGATGCACCGGTCTACGAACACCCGCTGCGCCAGCACCTCGGCATGCAGTTCGGCCAGCTTGAAGCGCGTGTTCTGAAAATCAGCCAGGGTGTGGCCAAACATCTTGCGCTCGCTCACATAGTCGATCGTCCATTGCAGCGCCGCTTCGGAACTGCTCACGCCGCGTATCGCTTGCACCAGGCGTTCTTGAGCGAGTTGCGTCATCAGTTGCGCGAAACCTGCGCCTTCAGCACCCAGCAGGTTGCTTGCCGGTACGCGCATGTCGGCAAAGAAAAGCTCGGACGTGTCTTGCGCCTTGCAGCCGATTTTTTCTAATCTGCGCCCGCGCGTGAAGCCGGGCCGGTTGGTTTCAACCAGGATCAGGCTCACGCCCTTGCCGCGCGCCTTGGGGTCGGTCTTGCAGGCCAGCAACAGGAGATCAGCGCTGTGGCCGTTGGTGATGAAAACCTTCTGCCCGTTGATGACAAATTCGTCTCCTTCACGGATGGCTTGCGTGCGCATGGCTTGCACATCGCTGCCGCCTGAAGGCTCGCTCATGCCCAGCGCCACCACCACCTCGCCGGTGGCCATCTTGGGCAGCCAGGTTTGCTTCTGCGCTTCGCTGCCAAAGTCAACCAGGTAGGGCGCCACGATGTCTGAGTGCAGGTAGAACGTGGGCCCGGTGGCGCCGGCACGCGCCATCTCTTCAATGAGGATGGTGCTGTGCAGGAAGTCGCCACCCATGCCGCCGTACTGCTCGGGCACGTTGCAGCACAGCAGGCCCAGCTCGCCGGCCTTGTGCCACAGCGAACGCGGCACCTGGCCGGCCTTTTCCCAGTCAGCATGAAAGGGCATCACATGCTGGGCGATGAAGCGGCGAACGGTGTCACGGAAGGCGTCGTGCTCGGGGCTGAACAGGGTACGAGGGATCATGGTTCAGGTGACGGATGAATGCGCGGCACACGCGCCTCCGGCGGCCATGAAGCGTTCGATGGCCGCGTCGTCATAGCCGCATTCGCGCAGCACTTCGGCGCTGTGCTCACCCAGCGTTGGCGGCATGCGCGTCATTTCGCCAGGCGTGGCGCTCAGCTTCACCGGGTTGGCCGGAAAGCGCAGCAGGCCTTCAGTGGGGTGGTCGCTTAACCGCCAGAACTCCACGCTGTGCAGATGCGGGTCGTGAATCAAGTCTTCCAGGCTGTTGACCACCGAGAACGGAATGTCGTCATCCGACAGCAAGGCCAGCCACTGCGCATTGGTCTTGCGCGCGGCCTGGCGTTCGACTTCGTCCCACACCTCGCGGAAATGCTTCTGCCTGGCCTCGAACGTTGCAAAGCGCGGGTCGGCCATGATCTGCGGCTCGCCGGCCAGGGCGAAGAAACGCTTCCAGTGGTCGTTCGAATAGGGCAGCAAGGCGATGTAGCCGTCGATCGTCTTGTACGGCCGGCGCGACGCCGTGCTCACCGGCACGTAGCCCATCGGCGCCAGGGGCGGCTCGAAGGCATGGCCCCACTGGTGTTCGAGCATGTTGAACGCGGCCATGGTTTCGAACATGGCCACATCGACCTGCTGGCCCTGCCCCGTGCGCATGCGGTGCATCAAGGCCAGCACGATGGCATAGGCCGCGTGCACGCCGCTGATCTTGTCGGCCACGATGGTGGGGATGTACCTCGGCTGGCCGCCGACCACGGTTTGCAACATCGCCAGGCCGGATGCGGCCTGGATGATGTCGTCATACGCCGGCCGGCCGGCGTACAGGCCGTCGTCGCCATAGCCGGTGACATGGCAGTACACCAGGGCCGGGTTGCGCGCCGCCAGCGTGGCGCAATCAAGGCCCAGGCGCGTGGCCGCGGGCGTGCGCAGCGAATGCAGCAGCACGTCGGTTTTTTCCAGCAGTCGCGCCAGGATCTCGATGCCTTGCGGCGTTTTCAAGTCGACCACCACGCTGCGCTTGCTGCGGTTGCTGGTGAGGAAGAAGGCGCCCATGCGCGGCGAACGGCGCGGGCCGATGGAGCGTGTGAGATCGCCTTCGGGCGGTTCGAGCTTGATGACATCGGCCCCCATGTCGCCCAGGTACTGCCCGGCCAGCGGGCCGAAGATCATCGAGGCGATTTCAAGGACGCGCACACCTTCCAGCGGGCCGGGTTTTTTCATGGCATTCAGAGCACCACAACGGGCGCCAGGGGGCTGCCGGTGGCGCCAACGATGGGTAGCGCGCTGGCAATGAACAGGAACTCATGGCGGCCACTGGCCACCAGCGGGTCGAGCATCAGGCCTTCAAGCAAAGGCACGCCATAGTCTCGAATCAA
>JAYUQE010000544.1:0-19774 GCA_043756905.1 Burkholderiales bacterium
AGGTTGCGTCCATCAAACACCACCGGCGTGCGCAGCGCGGCCTTGATGGCCTCGAAGGCTGGCGTGCGGAACTCCTTCCACTCGGTGACGATGGCCAGCGCGTCGGCACATCGCCCAGCACGCGCGCGGCCTCCTTCGTGGCCACCGGAACACGACCCGCCATAACCCACGCCAGCGTACAGAGAGTGCATGCCGATGCGCGGATCGGAGCCGATGCCCTGGCGCACCCGCTCGATGTCGGCCCCCACCCGTTCGGCCAGCTGCGACAACTCCTTCATGAAGCTGATGCGCGTGGCCAGCATGGCGTTGGCGGCGTACTTGGTCAGCTCGGCCGAGCGCAGGTCCATCAGCACCAGCTTTTCGCGCGCGCGCTGGAATGGGGCGTACAGCGCGCGCATCAGCAGCACGGCGCGTGCGTCATCGGCACCGACCACGATGCGCTCGGGCCGCATGAAGTCTTCCACCGCCGCGCCTTCCTTCAGGAACTCGGGGTTCGAGACCACGCCGTAGGGCACCTGCACGCCGCGCGCGGACAGCTCCGCAGCGATGGTGGCGCGCACCGCGTCGGCCGTGCCCACCGGCACCGTGCTTTTGTCGATGACGAGCTTGTAGTCCGTCATGTGGCGGCCGATGCAGCGCGCCGCGGTCAACACATGTTGCATGTCGGCGCTGCCGTCTTCGCCGGGCGGCGTGCCCACCGCAATGAATTGCAGCGTGCCGAAGCGCACACCCTCGGCCACGTCGGTGCCGAAGTGCAGGCGGCCACCGGCCACATTGCGTTGCACCAGCTCGGCCAGGCCGGGTTCGTAGATCGGCATCTGGCCCTGGCGCAGCTGTTCGATCTTGGCGGCGTTGGTGTCCACGCACAGCACGTCGTTGCCCATTTCGGCAAAGCACGCACCTGTGACCAGGCCGACATAGCCGGTGCCTACAACCGTGAGTTTCATGTTCGTTTTCCTTGTGCAATCACGAGCTCAGAAGTTGACGGCCAGGCCCAGCTCGAGCGCATGCGCGGGGTCGCGCCGGTTGGCCGCAAACGCCGCACCAGGCATGAAACGGCTGACCCGAAGCGTTAACTCCAGCCAACGCCATTCGCGCAGCGCCAGGAAGACATCGGTCTCATGGCCGATGTGCGGGTTCAGCCCCAGTGGGCTTTGCGCCAGGCGTGAGCCGGCCAAGCTGGTGGCCGCATGCACCTGCCGGTATTGGTGCCACACCGCTTCAAGCGAGCTGTTGTCGAGCAGGCGCACGCCCAGGCCGACGCTGGCCACCTTCAGGTTCGAAAGGTCGGGTTGCAGCAGTTCGCCATAGCGGCGCAGGCGCTTCACGCCAGACAGGCGAGCTTTGTTTTCGTGCAGGCCGGTCTGGCGGAAGTTGGCATCGAGCGTGGCGCTGCCTGGCCCGCCGCTGCCGTGGGCATAGGCCAGTGTCAGCGCCGGGCGCAGGGGCAGCGCCAGGCTCAGCGTGGCACCGCCATCGAACGCCTGGCCGCGCACGCGGCGTTGCGTGGTAGCACCGGCCAGCGCCGGCGCGTCGCCGGTTTGCGCGAAAGCGGTGAGCGTCTCCCGGCCGCGCAGCACGGCGCTGTCAAGCCAGTAATTCAAGGCATCACGCCGGTTGCTGCGCCACTCGCCACTGGCGCGCAAGCCGGCCCAGCGGGCGCGCAGGTCGCTGCTGTCGGGGTCCGCTGTGCCGAGCCAGGGTGTGCCCGCCAGTGGCGCGCCGGAACGGTCGGCCTGCAGCAGCCAGAAGGCTTCGAGCAGTTGGCGCGCTTCCCACTGCCAACCGGCCTGGCCCCAATGGCGCCACACGCCGCGCGCTTCGGGGCGCGTGGCGTCATCCGCCGACGACAGCCGCGCCAGCGTGCCGCCCACGCCGCTGTCCAGCCGCCAGGGGCCGGCGGTGTAACGCAGCCGGGCGCCGTCGAGATCGTCGTCCCACCACCACGAGCGGCGTTCGAGCAGCGGCACGCGCCCAATCTGCATGGTCCAGGGCGTGCCGGCCAGGCGGTTGAACTGCACCCAGGCCTGGCCTCGCTCCAGCGCCTGCGTGCGCTGGGCGCCGGCCGTGCCTTGCGTGCGCCGGGTCTCGTGCAGCCCCACGGCTTGCAGGAACAGCGTCACATCGCCGGTCAACAACGCCCGCACTTCGAGCTTGAGTTCATGCTCGCGCACGCGGCGGTCGCGGTCGCGCGCGCGGTTCAGGTCGAAGTTGTCGCGTCGCTCGTCGCTGTATTCCCAACTGCCGGTCAGTTCCACCGGCGTGCCCCACAGCGATATGCGTGCCGGCGCGGCCGGGCGGCGGTCGTCGATGCGGCGGTTGGGCGCGGTGGGTTCGTTGGGCTCGGCGGCCTGGCCGCTGGCCGCGCCGGCAACGATCAACAGGCCGTTGAACAGGAAGAGATAACGGGCGAGGTAACTGGCGATATGCTTCATGAGGTGTTCTCGTTGTGCGTCACTGCACCTGCGCACTGTGGCTGGCCAGGGCCTGGCGCATGAGCTGCCAGCGCGTGCCGGGGTGTGAACGCAGGCGGTGCAACCAGCGCGCCAGCAAGCCGCGCTCGGCAGCATCCATTTGGGCGTGGTGCAGCATCAAGCCCAGCGGTTGGTTGGCCGGACAGGTGTGCACGGCGCCGGCAAAGGCGGCGGCCAGCGCCGGCACGTCGAGCCGGCCGCCGTGGCGGTGCCGGCACCAGTCCAGCGCCACCCGCAATTCGGGCAGTTCGCCTTGCGCCGGGGCCGTGCTGTCGCGCGACAACGCGGCGTAGCCCAGTTCGGCCAGCAGCGCCGGCGTGGCGCTGGCGCAGCGGTTCCACGGCGGCGTGAAGCAGGCGTCGAGCCGGTGGCTGAACAGCGTGCGCAAGCGGCCCCGCCCGGCGATCAAGTCCGCGCGCTGTGCGGCCAGCGCCCGCGCCGGGCCGAACTCGCAACGCCGGCCGGTGGTTTCGTGGTTGAGATGCGCCCAGCCATGCTGGTGCACGGCCAGTGCGGCGGGGTCGGCGTCGATGCGCGCGCACAGCGCCTCGGCCAGGGTGGCGCTGGTGGCCGCAGGAATAACCGCCAGATCCAGCGGCACGGCGGCGGCCGCCAACTCGTCCACCAGGGCCAGCAGGGGGGCGTCGTGCCAGCCGGCGTCGTCGTCACGCACGAACAGGGTCAGTTCGCCGGCGTGTGCATCCAGGGCGTGCAGCACCGGGCTCAGGCTGTCGGGCATGCAGGCTCCTCGGTCTTGGCCGGGGTGGCTGAAGGCGGGGTCGCATGCACCAGGCGCGCCAGCAACTCGGTGCTGCGCGCCGCGCCGTCCAGCGCCAGCGCCGTGGCACGGGGCGTGAAGCTGAGCAACTCGCGCAGGGCCTGCGCCATGCGCCGCGGGTCAGCGGCGGCGCTGTCGGGCAACTGTTGCAGCGCCCCAAGCTCAGCCAGGCGCTGGGCACGCTGCGCCTGCTCGTTCTCGGTGGCCGTGGCATACGGCACCACCAGGGCCGGCGCGCCGCTGACCACCACATCCAGCGCCGTGTTGTAGCCACATTGGCTCAGGCTGGCGCGCGCGCGCTGCATCTCGGCCACCATGTCGGGCACGTGGCGTTGCAGGGTCACACCGGGCAGCGCGGCGGCGCGCTGCTGCAAGGCCTGCCAGGCGGCTTCGGGCAGGAACGGGCCAGCCACGATGTGCAGCGGCAGCGCCCCGGCCCAGCGCGCGCGCGCCGCCAGCACGGCGTTGAACAGCGGTTGGCCCACGCTGCCACCGCCCGCGCTCACCAGCAGGTGCGGGCCACGCTGCACGCTGGCGGCGCGCTGGCGCGTGGGTACCACGAAGCCGGTGTAGTGCACCGGCGTGCGCAGTGCCAGCGTTGGGCGGAAGCTGTCTTGCAGCCGCGCGAAGGCCGGGTCGGCATGCACCAGCACGGCGTCGAAATAGCGGTCGGCCAGCCAGCGCGCGCGGTCGTCGTGGTGTTGTTGATCAGGCCGCGCATCGACCAGGATGTCGCGCAGGCTGCACACCACCTTGGCCCGGCCACCCGGCAGGGCGCGCGCAGCGCGAATCATCGGCAGGATCTCGTTGGCAAACTTCTTGCGCCCGAACGGGAACAGCTCCACCAGCAACAGCGCCGGGCGCACGTGGGCCACGGCCTGTGCAATGAGCAGTTTGCGCTGCTGCTGCGCGGTGGCCGGATCAGTGGCGCCGGCGCGGCTGACCAGCGTGTGGCCGTCGTCCATGCCCAGCGGCGGCAGGTCGATGCGCTCCACGCCGGCGGGCACGTTCACGCCGGCGGGCAAGGGGCCCCCGTTTAGAAACACCACCCGAAAGGCCTGGGCCAGGGCGCTGGTCAAGGCAAACGAGCGCGTGAGGTGGCCGATGCCCAGCGAGTGCTGGCAATAGAACAGCATGGCGGGGCGGGGGTCAGGCATGGCGGGTCTGCGGCATGGTTAGCTCGCGGCGGGGGTTGCAGGCAGCGCCCGGGGGCGACGCCGCATCGACGACGCCGCCGCCTTCGAGCCGCAACACGCGGTCATAGCGCCACAGCTCGGTCTGGTCATGCGCGATCACCAGCAGCGTGCGGTGGCTGTGTACGCGCGCCACGGCGTCGTGAATGAGCCGCGCGGAGGCCGGGTCCACCGCAGCGGTGGGCTCGTCCAGCACCAGGATGGCCGGCTCCTTGACCAGCGCGCGGGCCAGGCACAGGCGCTGGCGCTGGCCGCCCGACAGGTTGCTCGCGCGTTCGTTCAACACCGTGTCGTAGCCCTGTGGCAGCTCGGTGATGAAGCCGTGCGCGCGCGCGGCCTGGGCGGCGCGTTCGACCGCTTCGTGCGGCGCGTCGGGCCGGCCGTAGGCGATGTTCTCGCGCACCGACACGGCGAACAGCATGTTGTCCTGTGGCACCACGCCGATCTCGCGGCGCAGGCTGGCGCGGGTGAAGCGGCGGATGTCCACGCCGTCGATCAAGATGCGCCCGGCGCTGGGCTCGGCCAGGCGCAGCAACAGGTTGACCAGGGTCGACTTGCCCGCGCCCGAAGGCCCGAGCAAGGCCACATGCTGGCCGGCGGCGATGCGCAGGCTCAAGCCATGCAACACCGCGGGCCCACCCGGGTGGCTGAAGCTGACATCGTCGAACACGATCTCGCCGGCCGGGCGCTGCAAGTCCAGCGCACCGGGTTCGTCATCAGCGTCGCTCGCGTGCTCCAGGATGCTGCTGACCCGCTGCGCGCTGACGCTGGCGCGCGAGAACTTGGCCGACAAGCGCCCCAGGTCGCGCACTGGCTTGTACAGGCTGGCCACGTAGGCCATGAAAATCAGCAACTCGCCCGGGCTCAGGCGGCCGGCCAGCACCTCGCGCGCGCCCAGCAGCACGGTGAGTGCCGTGCCGGCGGCGCTGATCACGGCGATGGCCTTGCTGATAGCGCCGGCGGTGCGTGCGCTGCGCATGCCGCTTTCGTAGCTGGCGCGCACCTCGGCCTCGAAGCGGCCTTCCTCATGCTGCTGGCGGCCGAAGGCCTGTACCAGGGCGATGCTGGACAGCACTTCGTTCAGCCGCGAAGCCATGCGGCCTTCGTTCTTGCGCTGTGCCCGCACCGAGGCCTTGACGCGGCGGTTAAGCACGTAGATGGTGCCCAGCAGCGGCGGCAGCGTGGCGCAGACCACCAGCGCCAACTGCCAGTTCAACAGGAACATCACGCTCAACATGGCCAGCAGGGTGATGAGCTGGCGCGCGCAGGCAAGCAGGCCTTCGGCAAACAGGTCGCGCAGCAAGTTGGTGTCGCCCGCCACCTTGGTGAACAGCTCGCCGCTGCGGCTGGCCTGGTGATAGGCCAGCGACAGGCGTTGCAGGTGCGCGAACAAGGCGCCGCGCAGTTGCATGGTGATGCGCTGGCCCACCTGGGCGGTGATGTAGAGCTGCACGTAAGACAGCGTGCCGATCAACAGTGCGATCAAGGCGATGGTGCCGGCCATTGCCAACAGGGCCGGCCGCGCGCCCAGGTCCAGCAAGGGCTGCAAGGGTGCCAGCGTGGCGGGCAGGGGCCGTGCCAGCAGCACATGGTCGAAGATGACCTTCAGCGGCCACGGCGCCAGCAGCTCGGCGGCCACCACGCCCAGCAGCGCCAGGCCGGCCAGGGCGAGCTGCGCCCGCTGCGCCTTCAGGCAGGCGCCGACCACGCGGCGCAGTGGGCCGGGGGCGGCGGCTGGTGTTGGGGTCATGGCAGTACCTTCGTGCCGATCGGTGGTCATGCTGGGCTTCGGCTCAAGGCCACCGCATGCCCTTCGGCCAATGCCAGGCGGCGCGCCACTTCCTGCGGCCAGCCGGGCACCTGAAACACGAACGCCCGGCTGGCCTGCAACAGGGCCTGCACGGTGAAGTGCCATTGCAACCACAGCGGCTGCCACAGGTGCGGCGCGGCCTGGCGGTAGCCCTGGAGCAGGGCCGTCACCGCGGCACGGTCGGCGTGCGGCCGGGCAGCGTCCCACTTGATGATGAATGCGGCCAGGTCTTCCATCGGGTGGCCGCAGGCGAACTCGTCGAAGTCGAACAACACCGGGCGGCCTTCGTGCAGCCACACCTGCTCGGGGTGGAAGTCGCCGTGGATCAGCGACAGCGGCAACTCGGGCAGCTCGGCGGTGCGCTCGCGCAGCGTGGTGAGCAGGGCGCCGGCCCGTTCGGCCAGCGGCGGCGACACCCGGGCCAGCTTGTTGGCGCGGCGTTGCGCTTCGAGCAGCCAGTGCGCCACCGGGCGCTGCGCTGCGCTGGCCAGGGGCATCTGGTGCAACCGGCCCAGTGCCAGCCCGAGGCTTTGCATGGCCGCCGAGGTCTGCGCCGGCGGCACGCTGAGCAAGGGCACGCCGGGCGCAGTGGCCTGCCACAGCGTGCGGCTCGGGGCGTCGTAGCCCAGGGGCTGGGCCACCAGCGCGGCCAGTGGGTCGGTGCCGGCCAGGTGCCAGGCGCGTTCAAAGCACGCCAGGATGACGGCGCCGCGCTCGTCGCTGAAGGTCTTGCCATAGATCGTGCGCGGACCCTGCGCCGTGTCCAGCTCGCAGCGCAACGTGGCACGCCGTTCCGGCTCGTGGCGCAGGGCCTGAACGTGGCGCACGCGCACGTCGCCTTGCGCCTGCAAGCTCGCCCGCAAGCTTGCCGGCAGGTGCGCCAGCAGGGTTGGCGGGTCGAGCAAGCTTGGCAATTGCGGCAAGCCGGGGTCGTTGGGCCAGGCCCAGCACAGCATGTCCAGCTCGGGCAGGTGGGCCAGGGCCGCACCGAACGCCGGGCATGCCAGGCCGGTGCGGCTGGCCGCGGCGAAGGCCGCCGCACTGGCGCCGCCGCGGTAGCTCTTGAGGTACAGGTGCTGCATGCCGCGCTGTGCGCGGGCGCTGTCCCGCACCTCCAGCGCCAGCAGCAGCGTCAACGGGTGCGGGTGGCGGTGGTGCGAACTGCTGCGCCGCAGTTTAAGCAGGTGCAGGCCTTCGATGCGCAGCACGCCTTCGGCAAAGCCGGGCAGGCCGCGTTGCAGGGCGGCACGCAGGGCCTGCGGGCTGGTTTCGTCCTGGCGGCCAACCAGCTGGGTCAGGGCCGCGACCACGGGCATGCCGTGGCGCATGGCTGGCGCGGGCACAGTGCCGGGATTCACAAGGCCTCCTGGCCCGCAGCCCAAGCCGGCGCCAGGCCAGCTTGAGCGAGCAGTGATTCGGCCTGGCCCACCAAGCCGGCCAGCAGCAAAAACCGGCCGGGCTTCAGGTTGACCGCGCAGCGCCAGGCGCGCTGGCACAGCAACTGCCAGGCGGTGGCCCAGGCCAGTTGGGCCGGCTGGCACACCTGCCCGCCGGCGCCCGTGTAGCCCTTCAGGAAGGCGGCGCCAGCCGCTTCGGCCTGCGCCGCGCCCTGATCCATCAAGCGGGCGCGATACAGCACATCGGCCAGCCAGGCGCCCAGATCCAGCACTGCCGGGCCCCGGCGGGCGCTGTCCAGGTCGATCAGGCACAGCCGCCAGCCGCCGGGTTCGGCCAGGGCCAGCAGGTTGCGCGGGTGCAGGTCGCCGTGCAGGGTGCACGCCGCGGCGGCCGCACCAGCCAGATCGGCCAGGCCGCCAGCCAGGGCGCTGGCCAGGCCTTGCAGGCGCGGCGCCAGTTCGGGCTGCACCAGGCTGAGCACGGCCACCACTTCACCCAGCCGCCGTTCGAGCTGTGCGCGCTCTTGCAACGGTGCCGCCGGTGCGGCACTGGCATGCAACGCTGCCACCAGGGCACCGATCTGTTCAGCACACGGCGCCATGCCAGCGCTGGCCACCACATCAAGCAAGGGCTGGCCGGGCGCGGCCGCCTGCCAGTGCAGGCCGCTGCCAGGCTGCCACAGCAGGGGGCGCGGCACAGCCAGGCGGCCGCTGCGCCGGGCCGGGCTGTGCCACAAGCTGTGCATCACGGCCTGGGTGCGCGCGCCGCGCTGGTCGCAGTCGGCCTTGGCGTAGACGGTGAGCGGCGCAGCGCCGGCGGTGCCCTCGGTGTGGAGCTGAACGCGCGCGGTGACGCGGTGCTCGGGCACCACCTGCACCAGTTCAACTTCATGGCCCACGCAGCGCCCCGCCCCGGCAGCGCGCAACACCGCCGGCAACCAGCGCTGCTGCAGCGCGGCGGCGTCGGCCAGCACGGCGCCGGCGGCCAGTTTGGCGTCGTTGGGCCACCAGTGCGCCAGCATGTCCAGCGCCGGCACGTGGCACAGTGCCGGGCCGGCGCGCGAGACTTGCATCGCTTGCTGCGCCGCCTTTGCGTGGCGCGCTGCTGCGGCCCCGCCGGCACAGAAGCGGGTGGCCACGCGCTGGCAGAAGGCGCCTTGCGCATCCTGCAGGTCGAGCAGATACGACACCGCCACGTTGCGCCGCGGGCGGTACTTGATGCGATCCACCCGGCAGCCCAGCAAGGCCGCGCCGCTCGTGCCGTGCAGCAGGCGGCTGAAGACGCCGGCCATGTGTGCGGCGTCCAGCGCCAGGCGCAGTTGCGGCAAGGCTGGGTCGTGTGGCAAGGCGGCGCTGGTCATGATTCGGTGGCGTGTTGGCAGGCCAGGTTGGACAGGCGGCGCAGCGGCACGCCCGGCGGCAGGGCCAGTTCGGCCCCGGCATGGGTGGTGGCGTGCAGCAGCCGGCCGTCGGCAGCGTGGCGCAGCAAGAGCCAGCGGCCACTGAAGGGCACACCGCTGACCATGGCCGCCCCAAGACCGGCCTGGGCCGGCCGCGGCGTGCCTGGCGCACGGGCATGGAACCAGGTGTGCCAGGCCGCGTTGCGCGCGCCGTGGTGAATGCGCAGGGCGTGTGCGGCGCCGGGCACGGGCTGGCGCTCGATGCGCAGCGCCGGCGCGCGGTGCGGCCAGGGCAGCAGCACGGTGTCGAAGTCGACATCGCCACCCTGCGCGCTACAACACAGCCGCGGCGCGGGCGCCTTGTGGCCGTAGCGCGCCGAGACCCATGCCGGCTCGATGACGCAGCGCTGCCCGGCCACCGCCGGCAGCGCGATGCTCAGGCCCGGGCAGCGCAGCAGGGCCTGGTTGCCGTGGCCCAGGCTCGTGGCGCCGTGCGCGCCGGCATGCAGTTGCAAGCGCATGGCGTAGTGGTGCACGCCGGGGCTGCGCAGGCTGTCGCTAACGATCCAGAAGCGCTGATCGATGAACGCGATCACGCGCTCATGGACGGCGTCGTATTCGTGGCTTTCGGCGCGGCCGTGCAGCATGTCCAGCCGCGCCGAGCTGGCGGCTTCGAGCAAGCGGGTGCGCGGTGCCGGGCCGCTGATGCGGTGGCGCAGTTGGCCCGGCGCATGGCGCGAGCCCACCGCGGCCGGCTTGGGCGCATAGCGCGTCTGGTTGCGCCCGTCCACGCACACCGTATTGTGCGCCGCCGTGCCGCGAAAGTGCACGCGCCAGTTCACCGCGCCGGCTTCGCTGTAGGTGTAGCGGCCGGGGTCGACCACCAGGGCGCGGCCATGCGCGGCCAACTCGAAGCTCAGGGCGTCGAGGTGGCCGTGGTTGCCCTCGCCCAGCGGGCCGCAGTCGAACACCAGGTGCTGCGCCAGCCGGTGCCGCGGCGCGGCCAGCCAGGCACTGCGCACGACGTGGTAGCCGCCGGTCTCGAACAAGGCCATGCGTTGCGCCGGCGCCCGGCCCTGCTGGCCGGCACTGGCCACGAACAGCAGGTCGGCGGCGCCGTAGAGCTGCGCGCCTTCGCGCAGCAGCCCCAGGTAGCTGTGCACATCGCCGTCTGACAGGCTGGGCACCTGGCCGGCGGGCTGGTGCACATGCAGGCTGAAGTTGAGGGCGCGTTGCAGCGCGTCGTCCATGCCGCCGGGCAACGCCAGGCCGTTGCGCGCGGCCAGGGCGCGCGCTTGCAGCCAGTTGCGCAAGGCGAGGTGGTGGTAGTCGGTGGACAGCTCGCAGTGCACGCCGTCGGCCAGCAAGTCGGCGTGCAGGTTGGCGGCGATCTGCGCCAGGGCGAATTCGCGCCAATGGGCGGCGCGCTTGAACTCGGGCAGCGCCACGCCGGCCAGCAAGATGGCCAGCAACTCCAGTGTGCGGTGGTTGCGCTTGGGCGTGAGGTGCGTGCACAGGTGCTCGACCTGTTCGTGCAGCGAACACAACATGCGGCGCAGCAAGCTGCCCGGCAGCGGCGCCGTGCCGCCGTTGAACAGCAGCGCGTGCAGGCTGTACAGCCAGTTCTGCACCCGCCGGCCGGTCACGTCGGCGGCGATGAAGCCGGCCGGCGTGGTGTCGATCCAGCCGCTGATCAGTTCGCACCAGCGCTGCACGTAGCGCACCTGGCCGCTGCGCTGCCAGGCCAGGCCCAGGCCAACCGCGTAATGAAACTTGTGCAGAAGGATGTGCCATTCAACGTCGGCGCTGGGGTTGTGCCGCCAGGCGATGGGGTCGCTCAGGTGGTGGTGCTCGCCGTTGCAATGAAAGTCGCCATGCATCAGGGCTTCGATGCGTTCGGGCGCGGCTTCCACCTCGTCCACCACGGGCTCGAACCGCACGCCGTGCCGGCTGCGGTAGTGCTGCACCAGCGCGTCGTCGCTCAGGGTGCTGAAGGCATTCAGCCACAGCGCGTTGCCGTGCGGCGCTGCCGCCACCGGTGCGGCCGGCGCTGCCAGGGATGAACGCGCCGTCACGCCCGCACCTCGCCGGCAGCCAGCGGCAGCGCTGCGCGGGCGGCTTGCCGTTGCTGCAATGCGGCCGTGAACAACGCATGCAACGCCTGCGTGGTGCGGCGCGAATCAAAGCGCTCGCAAATGCGCGCGCGTGCCGCTTGCGCCAGGCTGGCGTGCAAGGCGGGTTCGGTGAGCAGGCGCTGCAAGGCGGCGGCCAGGGCGGCACTGTCGCGCGGTGGCACGAGCAGGCCGTGCACGCCGTCGTCGATCATTTCCGGAATGCCCGAGACGGCCGTGCTGACCACCGGCACGCCCATCGCCATGGCTTCGGCCAGCACGTTGGGCAGGCCGTCGCGATCGCCGTCGGCCATCACCTGGCACGGCAAGGCAAAGACGTGGGCACGGCGGTAGATCTGGCGCAGCTCGTCCTGGGTCACGGCGCCACGCCATTGCACTTGTTGCGCCAGGCCCAGCGCTTGAACCTGTTGCTCAAGGGCGGCCTGGGCCGGCCCGCTTTCGCCCACGATCAGGCAGCGAAACGCCTGCCCGTTGTCGCGCAAGGCGGCGCAGGCGGCCACGAGTTGATCGAAGCCTTTCTTGGCCACCAGCCGGCCCACGGCCAGGATCAGCGGCGCACTTTCCGGCTCGCGCCGCGCAGCGGGCGCAAACCAGTCGGTGTCCAGGCCGTGATAGATGGCGTGCACCTCGCCCGGGCGCGGGTGGCGCGCGCGCAGCACGGCGGCGTTGGCGCAGGTGCAGGTGGCCACGAAGCGCGCCGCGCCGAGCTTGCGTTCAAGCAAGGCGCCCGGGTTCAGCTCCGCTTGATAGATGTCCTTGGCATGCGCCGTGAAGCTGAACGGCAGGCCACTCATGCGGCTGGCCAGCCAGGTGATGGTGGCCACGCCATGGCAGAAGTGGCCATGCAGGTGGCCCACCTCGGGTGCGCGCAGCACCTGCGCGGCAATGTGGCCAGCTTGCAGGAATTCCTTGACGAACACCTTGCGCAAGCGCGGCAGGAGTCCGGCGCCACGAGGGCGGTACTGCCAGGCCAGGTGCAGCACCGTGCCCAGCGCGCTGGCCCAGGCCAGCGGGCGGTGGCGCAGCAGCGCGGCATGGTCGCGCCAATAGGCCGGCAGGTGTTGCCACAGCCATGGGCCCAGCGCCTGGCCACTGAGCGAACCCACCTCGGGCAGGTGCTGCAACGGCGCGTGGATAGCGGCCACCACGGCGTGCACCACGGCCTGCGGCTCACGCTTGACGGCAAACAGCCGCAGCGGCAGGCCCAGGCGTTCAAGCTGGTGGATTTCGTGCGCGATGAAGGTTTCAGACAGCCGCGGGAAGGCGTTCATCACATACGCCACCGCCGGGCCGGCGCGTTCAAGCCGTGGCACAACAGGCGGGGTGGTCATGTTCAGGCTCCAGCAGTCGGGTGAGTTGCTGCAAGTTGGTGTCGTTGTCAAAGGCATCGATCACGCGGCGGCGCGCCCGCACGCCGAGCTGTGCGGCCGTGGCGGGTTGTTCCAACAGCAGCGTGATGGCGTCGGCCAGCGGGCCAGGTGCGTCGGGCGCCACGAGCAGGCCGGTGTGCAAGTGGCGCACCACCTCCGGGATGCCTGACACCCGCGTGGCCACCACCGGCAGGCCCATGGCCATGGCTTCGAGCAGCACGTTGGGAATGCCGTCGCGGTCGCCGTTGGCGGTGATGCGCGAGGGCTGCACAAACACGCTGGCCTGGGCGTAGCGGGCGATGAGCTGTTCGCGCGAGAGCTTGCCAGCCAGCTTGACCACGCCGCCCAGGCCCGCCGCATTGATGAGCGCTTGCAGCCGCGCCTGCTCTTCGCCATAGCCCACGATCTGGCAGTCGAAGCGCAGGCCGCGCTGACGCAGCAGGCGGCACGTTTCGATCAAGACATCAAAGCCTTTCTTGGCGCGCAGCCGGCCCACGGCCAGCAGCAGCGGCACCGGCCCGGGCGGCAGGCGCTGGGCGGGGTGAAAGGCATCTTGGTCAATGCCGTGATACATGCGGTGCACCGCGGCGTCGGGTGCCAGCACCGCCAGGCTGCGGCGGTTGAACTCGGTGCAGGTGACGGTGAAGCGTGCCGCGCGCAGGCGGCGCTTCAAGTCCTGCGGGGCCGAGGTGTAGATGTCCTTGGCATGCGCCGAAATTGAAAACGGCACACCGCCCAGGGCGCTGGCCGCCGCAGCCACATCGGCCGGCAGGGCAATGAAGTGGGCATGCAGATGCGACACGCCGTCGCGCTGCAACTGCACGGCCAGCCAGCCACCGCGCAGGAACGCTGCCACGGTGGCGTCGCGCCGGGCGGTGGCCAGGTTGCGCGCATAGCGCAGCGGTGCCGCGGCGGCCAGCCTGAGGTGACGCCAGGCGTAGGCCAGGGCATGGCGCGCGCGCAGCGGCGGCACCATGGCCAGCGGTGCGCGCACCTGGGCGACGGCGGCGTGGCGGATGTCGTCAGCCGGTGGTTCCAGCGCATACAAGCGCAGCGGCACGCCCACCCGCTGCAAGCCCAGCACTTCTTCGAGGATGAAGGTTTCAGACAGCTTCGGCCAGGTCTTCACCAGCAGGGCCAGCGGCGCGCCACGGCTGGCATGGAAACGGCGCTCGGCCTGCTGCACCGGCGTTGACACAACGTGTCTCATGCCCACAGCCCGGCTGCGGCCTGGGAGCGGGCCGGAATGTGGGTCGGAATGCGGGGCGGGGCGCGCGTGCCGGCGCTGGCGCGCAACGGCGCGCAGCCGCGCTGGCCCAGGCTTTCAAGCAGGGCCGCCGTGGTGTTCTCCAGGCCCTGCATGGCTTGCAGCCGCGCCCGCTGCTGCCCGCTGGCTGCGGCGTGCAGTTCGCGCTGCACGGCCTGCATCAACGCCGCCGGGCTCAGCTCATCAGGGTGCAGCATGGCCAGCAGGCCCAGTGCGGCCATGCGCTGCGCGCGGATGCACTGCTCCTGGCCCGGCCGGGTGCGCGGCACCAGCACGGCGCGGCGGCCGCAACTGAGCAGCTCGCAAACGGTGTTGTAGCCGCCCATCGCCACCACCACGTCGGCCGCGGCGTGCAGCGACATCATGTCGTCGCTGAACTCCTGCGTGCTCACGCCGGGCAGGGCACGCGCCATGGCAAACAGGCGCTCGCGCTGTGCGCTGGCCATTTCGGGCCCACACACGATGTGCATGCGCGGCCGCTGCGCCGGGGGCAACCCGGCCAGGCCGCGCAAGGCGGCGTCGACCAGCGCGTGGCCGTCTTCACCGCCGCCGGGCGTGACCAGCACCAGCGGCTGCGCCGAAGCCACGCCCAGGGCCTGGCGTGCCTGGGTGCGGCTGTGGCGGCCCGGTTGGCGCGCGATGTAGCCGCAATAGCGCACCTTGGCCGCAGCGAAGGGCGGAAACTGATATTCGCGCCGCAGGTCGAAAACCTCCGGGCTACCCACCACCAGCACCTGGCTGTAGTAGTTGGTGATGGCCTCGAAATAGCCGTTCTTGTGCCACACCCGCGCCGTGACGTCGGGGCTGTCCAGAATGTCGCGCAGCAGCAGCACCAGTTCGGGCCGCCGGCCGTTTTCGCCCAGCGCTTGCAGCGCGCCGGCGAGCTCGTCTTCCACGCCGAACGGCTTCTTGTCCACCAGCACCAGGTCGGGTGCAAAGTCGGCCATCGCGCTGCGAATCAGGTTGGCGCGCAGGCGCACGGTGTCGTGCAGGCTGATGTTCAGCGAACGCGCGCCGTACTGGCCCTGCACGTTGCGTTGCAGGCAGGGCAACTTGAGCGTGTCGATGCCCGGCGGTATGCGAAAGGCATGCAACAAGGGGCTGCCGGTGATCAGCAGCACCGACACGTCACTGGCATGCGCCACCAGGTGGCGCGCCACCTCCAGCATGCGCCGCAGGTTGCCCAGACCGAAGGTGTCGTGGGAATAGACCAGGACCTTTTTCATCTGCACGCCTCTCGCCTTGGTGAGCACCGAGGCAGGCTGCGGATGCGGCCAGCGCCTCAGGCTTTCATGGCGGACAGAGCGGCAGGGTGGGCCGGAAATACATCAAATGTGCATACGGCACATTGAACGAAAAGCGCCCCACTGCCGCAGCACCCTTGCGGGCACCGCGACAGCAGGGCGGTTTGGGCCGGGGCGCCGAAGGTTGCCGCGCAGGCGATCGGCGTCAGGACAGGGCAGAGTCTGGCGGCATCAGCGGCACTGCGGTGCGGGCGGCGCGGGCAAGCCCAAGGCGGTGGCCGCATCGAGCCGGAGCTGTTTGGCATTGCACAAGGGCGGGCTGTTGCGCTCGATGCGGCGGGCCAGGTCCTTGGCGCTCAACCCCGGTTGCTGGGCCCGCAGCAGCGCCGCCACCCCGGCCACCATGGGCGCGGCCATCGAGGTGCCGCTCCAGGTGCCGTAAGCGCCCCCGGGCAAGGCACTGGTGATGCCGTCACCCGGTGCGGCCAATTCGATCCAACTGCCAAAGTTGCTGAAGGCTGCCAGCCGGTTGTCGCTCTGGGTGGCCGCCACCGGAATCAGGCCATAGGCACCTTCAGCCGCCGGGTACTGGCGCTCGGACTTGCTGGCGCCGTTGCCCGCAGCCACCACCAGCACGGCGCCGGCGCCATTGGCGCAGCGCTCGCGGTCGCCGTTGTAGCCGGGGTCGGTGAAGTCGTCGGCCGGGGCGGGGTCGAGCACGAAGCCGCAACTGGCCAGTGCCGCCAGGGCATCGAACAGTTCGGTGCGGTTCAGGCTGCCCAGGCTGAGGTTGATGACGTGCGCGCCGTCGGCCGTGGCCGGGTTGCCATCGGGGTCGAGCGCATGCAGCAGTGCTTCGCCCAGCACCCAGGCGTTGCCCTTGCCTTGGGCGTCGAGCACGCGCAGCGGCATGATCCTGGCGCCCGGCGCCACCAGGGCCACGATGCCGGCCACGTGCGTGCCATGGCCAAAACCGGCATCGCTGGGCTGGCCTTGTTCGGACGGGTCCGTGTCGCCATCGACGAAGTCGTGGCCCGGCAGCAGCCGACCGGCCAGCAGCGGGTGGCTGGCATCGATACCCGTGTCGAGCACGGCCACGCGAACGTTCGCGCCGGTACTCAAGGTGTGGGCCTGCGCCAGGCGCAGGGCGCCTGGCGCCCATTGCGAGCTGTATTGCGCCGCGCTGCCGATGGCCCAGATCAGGTTCTTGCGCCCCTCGGGGCTGCTGTGTTCGGCGTTGGCTTCGGCCAGCAACACCGTGGCGTCGCCGTTCAGCGCGGCCAGCTTGCCCGCCAGGTCTGTGCTGCCAATCAGGCCCAGGCGATAGATCGGCCGGGTGCCGAAACGCGCTTGAAGTGTGAGCTGGTGGCGCTGCAGCAGGCCGGGCAGGTCAGCGTCGGCGCGCAGCTTGACCAGCACCTGCGCGGCGGCCACCGGGTCGCCCGCGGCGCGGGCCGCGCTGGCCCAGCTCACCCAGAGCGTGGCCAGCAGAGCCAGCAGCACGCGCTGCCACAGCGCTGGTGATGTGGTGGTAGACATGGTTGAACCCCTTCTTTTGTTGGTGAGTGGCACAGACAGAGCGCGTGCGCCCGGCCCTGATACATGGCCGACTGGGACGCTGGCCCCTCAGCCGTAGACCTGCGAAGGCGCCGGAATATTCCGCTACCAGCCACCATTCAGGGCAAACCCAGCCCAATAGCAGGGATGCGGATGGTCGCGCATGACCTCGGTTTGCGCCTGCTGCAAGGCGCTGGCGCAGCCAGCTCCGCCGCTCATGGCTGCGTAGAAAGCGGCCATGAAGCGTGCCGTCACCGCGTCGTCCACCGGCCACAGCGTGGCCAGCACGCGCGCCGCACCCGCCACCAGGAAGCCGCGCACCAGGCCCACTTGTTCATCGCCCTGGGCCTGTTCGGCCAGGCCGGTTTCGCAGGCGCTGAGCACCACCACCGCCGCGCGCAGTTTCAGCCCGGCCAGCCATTCGGCGGTGACGGCGCCGTCATGCAGGTGCAGGGCGGAGAACATTGGGTTGTCGCTGCGGAACTGGGCATGGCAGGCCAGGTGGATGACATCGGCGGCGCCGGCCTGGCTGCGCAAGGCGGCCAGGGTGGCATCGGCATCAACCAGGCACACGCTGCGCCGGAACAGCCCGGCCACGTGCCGCGCCTCGGCGCGGGCTTGCGGCAAGCGGGTGGACTCGCCCATCACCAGCGCGCTTTGCGGCACGCCGGGCGGATGGTGCAAGCCGTGCAAGGCCACCCTTGCGCTGGGCACCATGGCCAGTTCGAGCTGCGTGCCGAGCCAGGCGTGGCCGTCATGCAAGGCGGCCAGGGGCAGGCCGGCCAGTTGCGCATGGGGCACCCACAGCACCTGGTTGCAACCCGCCAGGTGTGACGCCAGCGGGGCCCACAGCAAGCCATGCAGCTCGCGCATGCGCTGCAGGATGCGGCGTTCCAGGTGCGGCAGGTGGCGCGCCACGGGGGCGCTGCCATGGCGCAGGGTGTCGATCTGGAACAGTGCCGAGCGCAGGGCTTCGCGCACCGCTGGCCAACCGGCCAGGCGGCGCTCCAGGCGCACGCCGTCATGGCGCACGACGCAGGCAAAAAGCTCGTCGCCATCCACCCCGTATTCCACCAAGGCCTGGTGGCTGCCCAGCGCGGTGCACAGGCTGCTGACCAACCCCTGCTCCGGCACGGTGGGCACCGCGCCAGGGCCCGGGCTGCCCAAGCGCTGGCGGCGCAAGTGCTCCAGCAAGCTGTGTTCGGTGTGGCGCAATTCGCCCACCAGGGCCTGGGTGGGGCCAGCGTCGTCTTGCACCTTACGCAGCCTGCGGCTCAGCCAGTTCAGCCGGCCACGCAGGCGTTCGATGGCAGGGTCGGCACCGGCCATGGTTTCAGCTTCCTGGTCGACGCCCAGGGTCAGTCGCTCGCCCATCGAACGCGCGCGCACGCGCTCAAGCTGCTCCAACACCGCCTGCGGTGACGCCGCGCCAGTGCGCTCATCGGCCAGGGTCATGGCGAGTACTTCGCGGTAGGGACGCAGGTTTTCACCGAGCCAGGCTTGGCGCAGGTCGTCGCCCACCAGGATGCGGCGCTGGTCTTCGAACAGGCTGATGGCGGCTTCGAATGCAGCGTGCGCCGCGGCGGGCCGGCCCTGCTGGCGCGCCAGCAGGCCCTGACCGGTGAGCGCGCGCACCTGTTGCGGCAACACCCCCAAGGCCCGTGCACGGGCCAGGCAGGCGGCGAAGGCCACGGCCGCTGCGGGCTGCTGGCCCAGCGCCAACTGCGCCTGCGCGACGGCCAACTCGGCGCGCAGTTGGCCTTCAGGTTGCGCGGCCTGCAGGAAATGCCCAGCCGCCGTCTGGGCCCACGCCAGGGCCTGGCCGTGCTGTGCCGTGGCGGCAGCCATTTCAGCGTGTACCAGGGCCACGGCGCCGGCGCCAACGGTGTTGTCTTGTGCGGCAAACAGCTCGGCGGCGCGCTGCAACGCGGCGGCAGCGGCATCGGGCCGAGCCAACAAGGCCAATGCGCGACCCTGCTGCGCCAGCGTCCAACCCTGCTCGGGCACCATTTCCAGCGCCTCGAAGCGCGGCAAGGCGGCGTCGTACAGGGCCAGGGCTTCGGGCAGCAGGTGCAGTTCCAGGTAGACGTCGGCCAACTGCTTTTCCGCCACCGCCAGGTGCTGCGGCATGGCCATGGCGGCGTACTCGCGGCGCGCCTGTTCCAGGCCGGCCAGCGCCAGTGCGTAACACCCGCGTGCCAGTTGCAGCAAGGCCAGGGATTCGTTGGCAATGACCACCACCACCGGCAGCGCATGGTGCGCCGCGCGGGTGCGGCCGCGGTGGTACATGCGCTCGGCTTCGTCGAAGTCGCCCAGCGCTGTGGTGGCGTCGGCCACCGCGATGTCGGCCATCACCGAATGCTTCATCTGGCCATCGCGCGCAAACAGCACGGCGGCTTGCCGGTAGTGCGTGGCCGCGACGGCATAGGCGTCGCGCTGCATCTGCATGCTGCCCAGGTTCAGGCTCACCTTGGCCGCCGCGGCGGTGTCGCCATGGGCGCGCAGCGCCACCAGCGTGGCTTGCGCGCAGGCGGCCGCGGCGTCGTGCTGGCCGAGCATGGACAAGGCCATGATCTTGGGCACCTGTGTCAGTGCTGCCTGGTGCGGCAAGCGCGCGGCGGTGAAGGCCGCTGCGGCGTCATCAAAGGCGTGTGCGGCTTCGCTCATGGCGCCGCGGGTGATGTCGGCAATGCCTTGCGTCCAGCGCGCCAGGGCCTGAACTTGCACCTCGTGCGGCGCGGCCAGCGCCAGCGCCGCCAGCGCCTGGGCCGCAGCCACGGCATGGCCGGGTGCGCTCATCCAGGCGGCATAGCAGGCGTCCTTAAGGGCCCAGGCCAGCGCCAGGCTGCGTTCGGTGTCCAGCTTGGGCAAGGCGGCCCCGGCAATGATCTGGGCGGCGGCCTGCGCCGCATCCCAGGGCGACGCGGGCGCGCAGGCGGGCATGTCAGTGGCGCCCGGCCGCCCAACGACACTGACCGCCCCCTTGGGGGGCAGGAGCGGAGCGACGTGGGGGCTGTTTCATCCTAGTAGTCCGTTTCACCAAAGGCATTGCGAAATGAAATCGATGGATTTTTTCGCCAGGCTAGGCGTAGGCCCGCAGCCGCACTTTTTGTGCGGCAAGGGGATGCAACGACGCATGGCGGAAAAAGACG
>JAYUQE010000545.1:0-6805 GCA_043756905.1 Burkholderiales bacterium
CGTTTGGTGGAACAGCTCAAGCGCTTGCTCGTTGTGAATGCCGAGGTGGCGGCGCAGCAGCGCGCCATAAGGCGGGAAGCTGTCTTCCACCACCACGCCGCCGGCGCGCAGGCGCTTGCGCAGCTTGGCGATGTCAGTGCCGAAATCGGCAAAGTCACCGGCAATGCTCAAGGCCTTCTCGGCCACCGCGTACAGCCGCAGCGGCTGGCCTGCCGGATCCTTGAGCCAGAAAACCTGCGCCAGCGTCACCGTCTGGTCATAGCCGGCGTTGTGGAACACGGCCAGGATCACCGAATAGCTGTTCGGCCCGCGCAGCGCTACCGGCCGGCCCGCGCCTCCCAGATCACTGCGTGCCGCCTTGTAGTGGCCCAGCACGTAGCTGCGCAGCGTGCGTTCACGCGCATCGGCGCCGGCCGCCTTGTTGTAGGCCACGCGGTGGGCAGGCACCAGCAGCGTGGTCACGGCGTCAACCAGGGTGGACTTGCCCGAGCCGATGTCGCCGGTGAGCAAGGCGTTGCGGCCGTCAGCGCGCAGCGCCCACACGCGGCCATCGAACGTGCCCCAGTTGAAGACTTCCAGGCGCTGCAGGCGAAAGCCGGCCAGGCTGTCGTCGGCGCTGAAGTCCAGCGGCAGCGATTCACTCTTCATCATCAGGCCCAAGCTTGCCTTGCAACTGCACGCGATACGCCGCCAAGCGCACGTCGAACTCGCCCAGCCACTGCGCATCGACAAACGCCTTGATGATGCGCTGCACCTCGAACATGCCGTCTTGCCCGCGCAGCCGGCGCGCGAAACCCAGTTCAACGACCTTGTTCAACTGTGTGTCCACCTGGTCGATCAGCCGCGCCTCGTTGCTGCCTTCGGGCAAGAACACGCGCAGCAATTCGGCCACTTGTTCGCGCGACAGGATCAGCCTCGTGTCGCCGCCACCGGCATCGAATTCGGCCAGCTTCTTGCGCAGCAGCGCCAGCAGCAAGCTCACCGCGAACGTTAGCGGCCGGCGCGCCACCAGGCGCGGCAACTTGGCCGCGGGGTCGTCTTCGGGCACCGTGCGCGAGCGCAGGAAGGCGTAGCCCTCGGCTTCGTCGAGCATCAGCTCCAGCCCCAGCGCCGCCACGTGGTCGCGCACGCGGCCCTGCAGTTGCAGTAGCGCGCTCCAGTGCGTGGCATCGTCGGCGCGGTAAGTCACGCCCTTGAGCAACGGAATGAGCACCGCTGAAAGCTCGGCCGCGGGGTGGGTTGGCGGGCGCAGGTCGTCGGTCATCGTGCCTGCCTCGTGAAGATCACGCGCGGCAGTTGTGCGCTCTTGCGCTGGCCGCTGCGCGCCAACCAGGTCACCTGTTCCTCAATGCTGTCGTCAATCACTGCCTGACCCGGCTCCACCGCCAGGCTGAGGTAGGCCACCAACTCGGCCAGGCCCTGCTGCAGCGGCCGGCTGGCCAGCAACTCGGCCAGCGTGACTTGTGTGCGTTGCTGCAGGCTGCGCCGCACATGCTGGGCCAGCGCGGCCTTGTCGACAATGAACTGTGAGTACAACGCCGCCGCGTCCAGGTCTTCTGCGCCGATGGCAATGTGCGCGCTGGCCAGGGCCAGTTTCACAGCCGGAGCATGCAGCGGGCGCTCCATCGGCAAGTCGACGCCGGGTGCGGTGTCGTCAATGCGCATGAACTCGCCCACCGGCGCCTGCGCGCGCACCGCCAACGCACCGGCTTCAATGCCGCGCAAGATGTCCATGATGCGGCGGTTTTCCAGGAACGCCTGGTCGTCGAGAAAGCGCCGCAATTGCTGCGACAGCAGGGCCACGGTGCGCTGCGTTTGCTCGCCGGCTTCCAGCCAGTCGTAGTGCACGCGCTTCAAGCGCGGGTCAGGTGCCAGGCCGGCCACGGGTTCGAGCTGCAACACGCGGTCGAGCAAGGCACTCAACTCTTCTTGCCGGTCGCGCGACATCAAAAAGTCCCAGAAGGCGCGAAAACTGCGGCCTTGATCGGACTCATCAATGAGATCGCGCTCGCCCAGAATGTCTTGCAGCAACACGCCCTTGCTGCCGTCCCACAGCGCGATGCGTTCGCGCACGCGGCGGTCCAGGCCGCGGAAGTTGTGCTCGACCTCGCGGAAGTCAGCCAACAGCTCGCGCGCCAGCGTGGCGAATTGCGTGAAGCGCTCTTTCAAAGCGGTGTCGCCCAGCAGCGGCAGGTCGCCGGCACGCACGCGCTCCATCTCGGCGTCGATGGCGGCGCGCCGGCGCAGCAGTTCCTGCAGCCGCAGCTCGGGGTCGGTCTGGCTGCCTTCGCTCATTTGGCGCAGCAGCTCAAACAAGGTGAGCAGGCGCGACTCGGTGCCCACGAAGCTGCGCTCGCTCAAGGCGCCGAGCCAGGCCAGCGCCTTCTCGGTGGCGGGCGTAAGGTCGAAGTGCGGCTCGTCCGAGCCCGGTGGGTAGAACTTGCGCAACCAGGCTTTTTCGTTCGCCGCCCAGTCGTTCAGGTATTCAAGCGCCGGCTTCGGGTAGCTGGCGCTGCCGCGCTGTTCGCGCACGGCGTACAGCTGGTCGTCCAGCGCCGAAGCCAGTTCGGCCTGGTGAATCACGCGCCGGTTGGGCAACACGAACACCCGATGCAAGAAGCTGGCCACCAAGGCCGCCGAGTCGGCCTGCAACAGGCGCCAGGCCGGGTGCTGCCGGCGCAGGGCCTCAAGCGTGTCGATGTCGAAAGACATCAGCCTTCAGTCATGCGACCCAGGCAGACACGCCAAAGCGCGGGCGTGCTGAAGCTTGGAGTTTGGGTTGCATGGATCGGATGAACAGGGTGCGGCGGCGAGGCTCTGAGCGCGATTGTCGGCGACGCCGGCCGCGGCTCTGGCGCCAGATCAAACCTTCGCACGGCACCATCGCACCGCATCGCACGCTTCGGTCACCCAAACATAATGGCACACCCTCACTCAGCTTCGCAGTCTCCAACATGTGGTGCCAACTCAGCTCTCACCCCCACCCCTTGCCACCCCGCTGTGGCCTGCAACGCCTGGCTGCGCCGCTGGCCAGCGCCGTACTCACTGCTGTGTTCGGCGCAAGCCCGGCTGTGGCAGCCGATGAATGGCCGCCGGCGGGCAGGAACATTCGGCTGATCGTTCCTTCGCCGGGTGGCAGCGGCACGGGCGACACCATTGCGCGGGTGATGGCCGATGAATTGGGCAAGCGGCTCAAGGCCAACTTCGTGATCGACAACAAGCCGGGGGCCAATGGCAATGTCGGCGCCACGGCGGCCGCGCAGGCGCCGGCTGATGGCACGCACTTTTTGTTCTCGTGGGCCGGCACGCTGGCGGTCAACCAGGCGATGTACAAGCAAATGGGCTATGACTCGCAACGCGACTTCGTGCCCATCGTGCTGCTCGCCGACGTGCCCAACATCCTGGTACTGAACAACGACTTGCCGGCCAAGGACATGGCCGAGTTCACGCGCTACGCCAAAGCCAACCCGGGCAAGCTGAGCTACGGCTCCACCGGCATCGGCAGCTCCATGCACTTGGCCGGCGAGCTGTTCATGCGCGAATACGGCGTGGAGATGGTGCATGTGCCGTTCTCCAACCCGGGCCAGGCCACCACCAACCTGATCAGCGGCGAATTGCAACTCATGTTCCAGTTGATTCCTGGCATTGCCTCGCAAGTCAAGGCCGCTCGCGTGCGCGCCATTGCGGTGATGGCGCCGCAGCGCTCGCCTGCGCTGCCCGATGTGCCGACCATGGCCGAGCTGGGCGCACCCAAGTTGCTGTCGACCACCTGGTTTGCCTTGCTGGCCCCCAAGGGCACGCCGGCGCTGGCCATCGAGCGCATGAATGTGGCCGCCAACGAGGTGCTGGCTGACCCCGCCGTGCGCAAGCGCCTGAACGAGATGGGGGCCTCGCCGCTGGGCGGCACGCCCAGGCAGTTGGCCGAGCACCTGGCGAGCGAAATCGACAAGTGGGGCCGCATCGTGCGCGAGGCCAAGATCGAGGTGAAGTGAAGCCGGTGAACAGTTCAGGGGCAGCCCCGTCATCACCGTGATCGACCCCCCGGCCCCGTTGGCCAGCGGCATCGTCGGCGGCCTGCCTGCCTTGCAACAACGCCTGGCCTATGAGCTGGCCGTGCTGCAACTGCCCAGTGCCCGCTGGACGCCCACGTTAGTGCACAACGGCCAGGCCGTGGCCGATGTTGCGATCATCGGCGCCGGCATGTCGGGCCTGGCGCTGCAGGCGGCGCTGCAACACCGTGGCATGCAGGTCGATGTTTACGACGCCGCGCCGGCCGGCCTGGAAGGGCCCTGGGCCACCACCGCGCGCATGGACACGCTGCGCTCGCCCAAGCAATTGGCCGGGCCTGCCCTGGGCATACCTTCGCTGGGATTCAGGGCCTGGTTCGAAGCGCAATTCGGTGCGGCAGCCTGGGAGGCGCTGGACAAAATTCCGCGCCTGCAGTGGATGGACTATTTGCGCTGGTACCGCCAGGTGCTCGGCTTGCACGTGCATAGCGAACATTGCGTCACGGATGTCTGGCCGCGTGGCGGCGGTCTGGTTGAACTGCGCCTGGCTGTGCCTGGCGCTGCGGCCATCACACGCTGGGCGCGGCGCCTGGTGCTGGCCACCGGCCGCGCCGGCTTGGGTGGCAGCGTGGTGCCGGGCTGGGCCCACACGCTGGCGCGCACACGCTGGTGGCATTCGGCTGATGAGGCTGACCACAGCGCGCTGCGCGGCTTGCGCGTGGGGGTGGTGGGCGCGGGAGCATCGGCCATGGACAGTGCAGCCACCGCGCTGGAAGCCGGCGCCGAACGGGTACACCTGCTGGTGCGGCGCAGCGACATTCCGCGCATCAACAAGGGCAAGGGTGCCGGCAACCCAGGCTTTGTGCATGGGCATGGCCGGCTGCCCGATGAATGGAAGTGGCGCGTGCGCCAATACATCCATGCGCAACAGGTGCCACCGCCGCGCGGCAGCACCTTGCGCGTTTCGCGCCACGCCAATGCCTTCTTTCATCTGGGCTGTGCGGTGCAGGGCGCTGAGGTTCAGGGCGGTGCGTTGCAGGTGCAGACGTCGCGCGGCCCCATTGAGTTGGACTTCCTGATCTTTGCCACCGGCTTTGCGGTGGACTGGACACAGCGCCCCATGTTGCGCCACGTGGCACCGAACGTGCGCGTGTGGAACGACCGTTGGCCCATTGAGCCGGGCCTGGAAGATGACGAGCTCGCCGCGTCGCCCGACCTGGGGCAGGACTTCGAATTCCAGGCCAAGCCCGGCCAGTCCTGCCCGGGCCTGGAACGCATTCATTGCTTCACCTACCCGGCGGCCTTGTCGCTGGGCGTGATCACTGGTGACATCCCGGCCATCAGCGACGGTGCCTTGCGCCTGGCCACTGCCCTGGCCGGCCTGCTCTGGGCCGAAGACATTGAGCACCACTTTGCGCGCATGCAGGCTTATGCTGAACCGGAAGTGTTTGGTGACGAGTGGGTGGCCTCACCATTGCCTGGCACACAAACTTGAAAGCAACCATGATGAGCGAACCCCACCCCAGCCTGGATGTAGTGGATGCCGCTGCCGCCCTGGCCAGCGGCCACGCGCTGCATGCGGCACGGCGCTTTCGCGGCACGGTTGTTGAGCACACGCAGGCCAGCCACGATGCGTTGCTGTTCGAAGCAGTTGCCGGCCTGCACACGGCCGACCGTTTGCGCGTTGCGGTGCACTGTTGCGACTGCTCGGGTGCAAGTGCCCTGGCAGCCCATTACCGGACGCTGCTGGTTGACCCCGCACGCGCGGCTGAAGCGCCCGCGAGCGCCTTGCCCGCCATGCTGAAGTGGGCTGAACTGTTGACCCGCGAGCCGCGCCTGGGCGACCGTGCCGCCTTGCAAGCCTTGCAGGCCGCGGGCCTGACCGATGCTGCCATCGTGGCGCTGGCGCAGTTGGTGGCGTTCTTGTCGTACCAGACCCGGGTTGTCGCCGGCCTGCGTGCCTTGGCCCAGCCGCATCAAGCAATCACTGAGGCCTCGGCATGAGGGCCGCCCCAAGGGCGAAGACCGCAGTGCAAGGCACGGAGGTACTCCAGTGAGCCCGCCCACCATCCGCATCAACGGCTTCACGAATGAAACCTTGCAGTGGCGCTCGTGGCTGCAACCGGTCAAGGTCGAACAAGCCACGCCTACGCAGCTGGAAGTTTTGGACGCCAGCCATGCCCAGGCGCGAAGCTCCGACTACTACCTCACCCTGATCCACCAGCCGCGCATGCTGCAGCACCGCTCTGCGGCGTACAACGCGATCATGTACGCCAATGGTGGCGCGCCGCGCGCCGAACGCGAGCTGGGGGCGATGGTGGTGTCGGTCACCAATGGCTGCGTTTACTGCAGCGCGGTGCATGCGCAGCGCTATGCCCAACTGGCTCGGCGCACCGATACCGTGGAGCAGGTTTTCACCAACCCCAGCCAGGCCGGCAGCAGCGAGCGCGAACGCACCATCGCCCACTTCGCGCAAGCCGTGACCCAGCGCCCGGAAAGCCTGAGCGCGCAAGACATGGCGCCGCTGCGCGCGCTGGGCATGCGTGACGAAGAGATCATCGATCTGCTCCACGCCTGCGCGATATTTGCCTGGGCCAACCGGTTGATGCACAACCTGGGTGAGCCCGTCCTGCCGCAAGCGCCTGCGTCGCTGCCATCGCCTTAGAACTTGTCCGTAAATAGGAGGGCCCTGCGTTGAGACCAAAGGGCGATGGATGCTAGGCGCGAACCAGGGCCTTGGCTGGTGGCCAAGGCCCTGGTTTGCAACGACGCAGACGCGCCCTTTGGCCTCAACCCGA
>JAYUQE010000546.1:0-2581 GCA_043756905.1 Burkholderiales bacterium
GGTCGGCGGCAAAGTCGGTCAGCGGAAACGACAGCAGGCCGTGGGAAATGGTGGTCTTGAGTTCTTGCGGCGACATGGCGGGTTTCAATCGGAGGCGGGGTGGGGGTCTTGGGTGAGTGGGCGGATGAATGGGCGAGCGACCCAAGCTCACGCTTCAAGCCTGGTCGTGAGTTGTATGTCATCGTACAACTAAAAGACGCCTGGCCCATTCGGGAAACCACGAGTCAGGCGAACCGGCGCGCAGCGGGCAAGGTCAAGCCGGCGGCGTCAGGCCGCCTCGGGCTGGGCCCGGCGGCGGCGCTCGCGGCTGTTGGCCAGGTGGGTGCGCATGGCGGCGCGCGCGGCCTCGGGGTCGCGGTTGGCAATCGCTTCGAAGATGCTCTCATGCTCGCCGTTCACCCGCCGCAGGTACAGGCGCCGCTCCTGGCTGAGCGGCTCGCTGCCGGCCAGGCGGGCGCGCGGAATGATCTGGCTGCCCAGCGTGGCCATCAGCTCGGCGAAGTGGCAGTTCTGGGTGGCGCGCGCCACTTCAAGGTGGAATTCGAAGTCGGCCGCCACGGCGTCGCGCCCGGCCTCCACGCCCTGCGAAACGGCCTTCAGCGCCTTGCGCAGCGCGGCCAGGTTGGCCGGTGTGCGCCGGCTGGCCGCCAGCGCAGCGGCCTCGGTTTCCAGGCCGATGCGCAGTTCAAGCACCGCAATCACGTCGCGCAGGGTGCCGTATTGCTCGGGCGCAATCTTGAAGCCCGCGCCGTCGCCCAGGCCAAGCACGAAGGTGCCCACGCCATGCCGGGTTTCAACCAGGGCCGAGGCCTGGAGCTTGGAAATGGCCTCGCGCACCACGGTGCGGCTGACCGCGAATTCGGCCATGATGGCGGCCTCGGTGGGCAGCTTGTCACCGGTTTGCAGGCGGCCGCTGCGAATGCGGTCGCCCAGCGACTCCACCAGTTCCAGGGCCAAACTGCGGGGCCGTCGGCGCGGCGTAAGGGTCGGGCTCACGGCGATGGTTTCATCCTGAATTCGAACACCAGATGGTTTGCTACAGTGCGCATCAATGGTACGACAACCGATGACATGACAACCCCCTGTTTTCACTGACTCCCCCTGCGCCGCGTTGCAGCGGTTCCCTGGCCACCCGAAGCAGGTGGCTGCCCGAGGTGCCCCAACATGAACCCCATTGCCCCTGCCTCTGCCCGCCCGCCCCACACCATCCGTATGCACGAGCGCGACAACGTCGCCATCGTGGCCAACGACGGTGGCCTGGCCGCCGGCACCGCGCTGCCCGGCGGCCTGGTGCTGCGCGAAAAGGTGCCGCAGGGCCACAAGGTGGCGCTGCTGGACATTGCCGCGCACGCGCCGGTGCTGCGCTACGGCATCCCCATCGGCCACGCCCTGGCCGACCTGGCCGCGGGCAGTTGGGTGCATGAACGCTTGTTGCAGATGCCGCAGGCGCGCGGGCTCGAAGACCTGCCCATCTCGACCGTTAAGTCTGCTGCGTTGGAGCCGCTCGAAGGCCACACCTTCGAAGGGTTCCGCAATGCCGATGGCTCGGTGGGCACGCGCAACATCCTGGCCATCACCACCACCGTGCAATGCGTGGCCGGCGTGCTCGACGTTGCCGTGCAGCGCATCAAGGCCGAGTTGCTGCCGCGGTACCCGAATGTCGATGACGTGATCGGCCTGGAACACACCTATGGCTGCGGCGTGGCGATTGACGCGCCGGGCGCCGAAATCCCGATCCGCACGCTGCGAAACATCAGCCTGAACCCGAACTTCGGCGGCGAGGTGATGGTGGTCAGCCTGGGTTGCGAAAAGCTGCAACCGCAGCGCCTGCTGCCGCCGGGCTCGTTTGCGATCCAGGATGAACGCGCTGAAGTGCAGCCTGCTCTGGACGTGGTGTGCCTGCAAGACGAGGCCCACGTGGGCTTCATGTCGATGATCGATTCGGTGCTGCGCCAGGCCGAAAATCACCTCAAACGTTTGAACGCACGCCGCCGAGAAACCGTGCCTGCCAGCGAACTGGTGGTGGGTGTGCAATGCGGCGGCAGCGATGCCTTCAGCGGCGTCACGGCCAACCCCGCCGTGGGTTTTTGCACCGACTTGCTGGTGCGCGCCGGCGCCAGCGTGATGTTTTCAGAAACCACCGAAGTGCGCGACGGCATTGCCCAGCTCACCGCGCGCGCGGCCACGCCCGAGGTGGCGCAGGCCCTGATTCGTGAAATGGCCTGGTACGACGCCTACCTGGGCCGCGGCGGCGTGGACCGCAGCGCCAACACCACGCCGGGCAACAAGGCGGGGGGGCTGTCGAACATCGTTGAAAAGGCGATGGGCTCGATCGTCAAATCAGGTTCCAGCGCCATCAGCAACGTGCTCGCGCCGGGAGACAAACTGTGCGTCAAGGGCCTGACCTACGCCGCCACGCCGGCCAGCGACTTCATCTGCGGCACGCTGCAGCTCGCCGCCGGCATGAACCTGCACGTCTTCACCACCGGCCGCGGCACGCCTTACGGCCTGGCGGCGGTGCCGGTGATCAAGGTCGCCACGCGCACCGACCTGGCGCGGCGCTGGCACGACCTGATGGACG